>DASSOT010000076.1:0-14544 GCA_035700225.1 Saccharimonadales bacterium (SeqCode) | reverse complement strand
ATAGCCGAGCTGACCGAGCATTTGAAGGCCAACAAAAAGGATTTTGCCGCTCGAAGAGGGCTTTTGCAAATGGTAGGCAAGAGAAAAAGACTCCTCAAATATCTGGCCGAAAAAGAACCGAAGAAATATCTTGATCTCATCAAGAAACTGGGCATTCGTAAATAGAACCTTAATTTTACAGCCGTCAATTCACATTTGAATAATGAATGTGAGCTGTAAACTGTAAATGCTAAATAAATACGGAGTGATGGAGCACAGTCTGCCTGCGAAGGTCGATTGAACCCTGTTACTCCAGAAAGGAACATAGAAGTTAGATGAGTACCATCAACCCATATGGAAAAAAGATTGTAAAAGTAAGCACGGAATTTTGCGGGCGCGAGCTGACGCTCGAAGTCAACCGCGTAGGTTTCCGCAGTACATCCAGCGTCATAGCCCGTTACGGTGACACCGTAGTGCTGGGAACAGCTATGGTAGGCGACAAACCGAAAGAAGGGTTCGATTATTTCCCGCTGAGCATTGATTACGAGGAAAAGATGTATGCCGCCGGCAAGATAAGCGGCAGTAGGTTTATAAAAAGAGAAGGCCGCCCCAGTGACGACGCCGTGCTGATAGGCCGTCTTATAGACCGCCCTATACGCCCGCTCTGGCCGAAAGGCTACAGACACGAGGTGCAAGGTATAGCTACGGTACTCAGCATGGACCCGGATTTCCGCCCGGATGCCATAGCGATGATTGCTATGAGCGCCGCGTTCATGCTGTCAGGCGCACCGTTCGACGGGCCGATAGCAGGACTTCGTATAGCCATGGTTGACGGCAAATACAAGGCTTTCGCCACCAATAAGGAGTTGAACGAAGGCGCGCTTGATTTGGTCGTGGCGGGCACCAAAGACGGAATCATGATGGTAGAGGCCGGCGCCAATGAAGCCAGCGAAGAAGATGTCATCGGTGCGATGGAATTTGCTCATAAACAGATACAACCGGCCATAAAACTACAGAATGAACTTATAGAAAAAGTCGGGGTTACCAAACAGGAATACGAACTTACCCTGCCGGATGAGGCCATACAAAAAGAAGTTGAAACCTGGCTGGAAGGCAAGCTCGGCCAGAACCTGCGCGCGCCATACCCGGAACGCAACCAGATGATACGCGATTTGCGCGACCAGATGCAGGAAAGGTTCAGTGAAGAGCTCGGCGAAGATACTTTCGCGGAACTCAGGCAGGAATACGACGATGCATTCACCATGGCCTTGCACAAGGATGTACGCAAAGAAATAACCGAATTTAACATCCGTCCTGACGGTAGGTCTATGGATGAGATACGCCCGCTTTCCAGCGAAGTCAATCTTTTGCCTAGGGCACACGGTTCAAGCCTGTTCACCAGGGGTGTTACGCAGGGTATGAACATAGTAACCCTGGCACCGCTAAGCTACGCACAAATCGTTGACACCATGGAGAAAGAAGGCGAAAGGCGCTATCTGCATCATTACAATGCGCCGGGCTGGACTGTCGGTGAAGTGAAGCGGCTTATGGGCCCTGGCAGGCGGGAAATAGGCCATGGTTACTTGGCGGAAAGGGCTATCTTGCCCGTTCTGCCTGATGAGAATGACTTTCCCTACACGATACGTTCCGTAACAGAGATAATGAGCCAAAACGGAAGTACCTCGATGGCCGCTACCTGCTCCAGCTGTCTGGCGCTGATGGATGCAGGCGTACCCCTGAAGGCTCCAGTCAGCGGTATAGCTATGGGGCTGATGCTAAGCAAAGACGGCAAGCCGTTCATCATGAGCGACATCGCCGATGCAGAAGACTTCGCCGGAGATATGGACTTCAAGGTTGCCGGTACCCCGCGCGGAATCACCGCTCTTCAGATGGATATGAAAGTACACGGTCTGCCCATAGATATACTCAAGAAGGCGCTTTTGCAGGGGCAGAAAGGCCGCAAGGAAATACTCGACCATATGCTCACTACCATGGCTCGGCCGAGGGCAACTATAAGCAAATACGCTCCACAGGTAGAAACGATGAAGATTAACCCTGAAAAGATACGAGAAGTGATAGGCAAGGGCGGTGAAACCATCAATAAGATTATCGCCGAAACAGGAGCGGACATAGACATAAAGGATGACGGCACTATCATGATTGCCAGCCCGGACAAGCAAAGCATCGACGGAGCAATCCAGTTCATTAACACCATAACTGCCGAACCGGAAGTGGGTAAGATTTACAAAGATTGCAGGGTCGTAAGCGTTCTTGAGTTCGGAGCCTTCGTGGAAATACTGCCCGGCAAAGAGGGTCTGGTTCACGTGTCCGAGATGAAAGAAGAGCGCGTGAAAAGCCCCAGCGAAGTGGTCAAAGAAGGCGATAAAGTAGATGTGAAACTGGTCGCTATAGATGACCGAGGCCGGTTGCAGTTAAGCATGAAGGCGGTCCTGCGCGACGCTAAGAAGGAAAAATGAGCGACAATAAAGTCAACACCATAGACGAGTTTCACAAAACCAGGAAGGGCAAGGCGGTCTTTGCGGGCATAGAGCTGGTTCTGGCCTATCTGCTGGTTACCAGAGCCATAGATACCGGAAGCCTGTGGCAATACGCCCTGGCGATCCTGTTTTTCGCGGGAGGTCTTAACAATCTGTTCCGAGTGTTTATATTCGGAGGTAAATTAAATGCCAAAGGCAAGCCAAAAAAAGGATAAGAAGAAGCTTCTTGAGCAGATCAAGGCAGATATTTACGCTAAGAATGTCTGTCCGAATCTGGCCAAAACGGCCACGAACCTTGTCATGGGTGTCGGAAATGCCGACGCACAAATAATTTTCATCGGTGAAGCACCGGGGAAGAACGAAGATTTGCAGGGCGAACCGTTCGTCGGAGCCGCCGGCAAATTTCTGGACGAGATGCTGGAGATTGTCGGAATGGACCGGGGGGATGTGTACATAACCAACATAGTGAAATACCGCCCGCCGAATAATCGCGACCCCGAAACAGAGGAAAAAGAGGCTTTCTGGCCGTTTTTGCTTCGGGAAATCAACACCATAAGGCCGAAAATAATCGCGACGCTGGGAAGGCACAGCATGGAATATTTCCTGCCCGGTCTGCGGATAAGCCAGATACACGGCCAGCCGAAACGCATAAAGCTGGGCGATGGCAAGGTGGTCATTCTGCCCTTGTTCCACCCGGCGGCGGCACTATATAACTCATCGATGAGAGAAACGCTCATAGAAGATTTTCGAGCTGTACCCAAAATAATAGAACTAATTAATAACGACAATTAAAGAGGATAACTAAATGAATAACAAACCTAAG
Source organism: Saccharimonadales bacterium (SeqCode) (assembly GCA_035700225.1). Classification (GTDB taxonomy): domain Bacteria; phylum Patescibacteriota; class Saccharimonadia; order Saccharimonadales; family 2-12-FULL-41-12; genus JANWLD01. The sequence goes on along the minus strand of DASSOT010000076.1, from coordinate 11,244 downwards.
AACCCACGGGCGAAAAACCCGCCGAACAAAAAGCCGCAAAACGGTGGCAGAAGTTCGAGCAGGGGCGCGGCTATCCGGGCCCAGAAACGGGCGAATGAAGACGCCCACCGTATAGCCAGCCAATATCTGACCGCTGAAGGGAACGGCCACGCTAACGCACAAAACAGGCAGAGGGCTAATTTTATAGATGACAGTCCTCGTCTGAAGTTTGTCGGCTTGGGCGGAATGAACGGCGGCGGTTCAAAGAATACGCTTCTGGTCGAGTACAAGAACGACGCAATCATAATGGACTGCGGAAGCGACTTGGGAGTGGACCTTCCAGGCATCAACTACGGCATAGCCGACATGGCTTATCTGGAAACCATCAAACATAAACTGAAAGCATATGTCATCACGCACGGCCACCTTGACCACATCGGCGGCCTGCCGCATATATTGCCGAGGTTTCCGGCGCCGGTTTACGGAAGCAGGTTCACCATCGGCAGGGTAGAAGAAATATTCGAAAATTTCGGCTTGCCCATGCCCGAAGGCTTTGAGCTTAAAACTGTCATAATGAATGAAAACAATAACGAGCGCTTGAAGGTCGGCGAGTTTTTCGTAGAACTGGTGCGCGTAACCCACTCCATACCGGGCAGTACCTGCATAGTGCTGGATTCGCCTGTAGGGCGAATAATCAACACCGGTGACTTTCGTCTGGACCCGAACCCGCTTGACCATGAGCGCACGGATGTAGAGCGCCTGAAACAACTGGGCGATGAGGGCGTACTTGTCCTTCTGAGTGAAAGCACTACCTCTGACAGGCCAGGCAGGACGCCTTCGGAAAGTACCATCGAGCAGAGTTTCAAAGACATCATGGCGCAAGCGCCAGGCAGGATATTCATCAGTTTATTCTCGACCAACATGAACCGCGTACAGATGCTGATAAACGCGGCCGTGCATCACAACCGAAAAGTAGCTATGGACGGGCGCAGTATGATAAGCACGCTCGAGATGGCTATCCGAAACGGCTTCGTGAAAGTTCCGAAAGGCACGTTCGTACCTATTGCCAGCGTGCCAAACCTGAAGGACCAGGAAGTAGTAGTGGTCTGTACCGGTTCGCAGGGCGAGCCGAACTCAGCCTTGCAGAGGATGGCTACCGGCGACCATAAGCATATAAAACTGAAAGAACAGGACACGGTGGTGCTATCCAGTACGCCTATACCATATTCCGGCAATGATTCTTTGGTTCGCACTATGGTCGATGACATGTATAAGAAAAACGTGCATATATTCCGCCATGAAAGCCGGGAAGTAGACGGCTGTGGACCCCTGCACGTTTCGGGGCATGCCAGCCGTGATGAATATGGCGAGATGATAGATATGATAAGGCCTAAATTCTTTGTGCCCATCTACGGCGACTACACCGCTAAGAAATACCATATCGAACTGGCGGTAGAACACGGCATCCCCCGAAGAAACTGCGCCAATGTGGATAACGGCGAAACCGTATCGTTCACTAATAACACCATGGAACTTACCGAAAAGGTGCCGCACGGTACTGTGCTGGTGGACCAGACCGGCGCGATAGTCAGCAGTGTCGTGGTCAAGGACAGGCTGATGCTTAGCGGCGAAGGCCTAGTAGCCGTAGTTCTGACCATTGATAAAAAGACCGGACAGCTGATGACAAGTCCGGATATCATCAGCAGAGGCTTCATATATATGAAAGACCAGGAAGAACTTATGAACAGTTTCCGTATAGAGTTGAAAAGGGCGGTAGCCCAGAGGTTCAAGCGAGTAGACCTGGACAGGTTCAAGCTGGAACTCAAAGAGCACGTAACGCATTTCTTGTATGACCAGACCGGCAGAAGCCCGATAGTCATACCGGTGGTGAATGTGATTGGCCAGCGCACAGGAGGCCAGAAGAAGGGCAACGGCAACGGCCAGAAACAACAGGCTAATCCTCAGAAAGAAGCCGAGGATTTGCAGAAACGCTTCGCCGAAATGCGCTCCAAGTTACTCAACCAAGACGCCCGTATCGACTAGACGAAAACTACAAAGAGTTTTATAAATATTGACTTTCTCTACGTTTTTTGCTATAATATTATAGTTAATTACAAAAACAAAAATGTCACCAGAAACAATCAAACAAACCAGTACTGGGGCTAATCAGGCAAATATAGACCCCGGATTACAACAGGGCCAGGATCCCGCAGTTCTTCTAGTAGAGCAGGCTGAGCGATTCAGTGCCGCGGTGCCTGCAGAAACTATAAGTGACCAGCATGATTTTCAACGCGTCAGGTTCTCTGTAGGCAATGATTCTTATGTTTTCAGAGGGCGCGAAGAACTCCCGGTATTATCTGAACGTGCTGAAAGTGTAAAAAAAGAAGTACTGACAACTGATGAAAGTCCTGTTTATACTGACAAAAATGAATATAAAGTTTGGGTAAAGGACCAAGAAGAAAGCCCAGGGGAAGAAGCTGAAGGCGAAAACATTGAATATATTGCCAGCGATACACCCCGCGGCATAGTGGACGTTGCGATAAAACTGATTGAAAAAGGGCACGGTGATAAGGCTCAAAAAGACCGGCTTAACGGTCTGCGGCGTAAGCTGGTAGATGATGATATTGATGAAGAAGCTCTCGGGCTTTTTGACATCATATATGTGGCCGGCGCTGTAGATTTGGAAACAGGAAACGTAGTAGATAATCGCAACGCCTCCCCCGAGGCTCCCATGTTGGCGGCCCTTGCTATTAGCGGCGACGAATTATCCCAGGAAATTATAAATACGAAACGCCAGCTTGTTGATGCTGAAGATGAAAAAAGACTATTCAGCCGAGACGGCTTTCCTCTTAAAAGACCCGGCGAACCTCTCAACGATGCTGAAATCGAACTTATGAAAGACGCTCATTTTATAGCCGTCCATACAACTCCAACTGCCCCCAAGACTGTAAATGAACAAGGTGAGCGGGGTATATTCCCAACAGGACAATACGAATTAGAACAACAGCTTCATTATCCGCGCGAAACTATACACTGGTCTCTTAACCACGCGGTTGATTCACATATGATGGGTGATTTCAAAGGGAGAGAAATAACAATCGTTGATTCTCTCGATGAGCTTGCAAAAATTAATGGAGCCCCGAATTCTTTATATGGGGTGGACACTTATTTTTCGGCTAACCCCGGAGAGCCTTTGCTACTATCCGCTAACGCTTCTATAGTGCAAGTTAAAGAAAGCACTCCAGAACAACCTATCATTACTAGGAGCGGTAACGATATACATATAAATAACAGAGGTATTAAAGCGGAAGATTTCGATACACTTGCAAGTTTTTTCAGATACGATGAAAAGTATGGTGCTACAGATAGCGACGGAAAATTATTGCTTGCGCAGGATCTATCTGAAAAGGGCAGTCTACGCTTAGATTGGCAAATGGTTGAGCGTATTAAAAACGGTGAACAAGACAGTGCGTATGAGTTTCTATCTGACGAACAAAAAGCAAAAAGCGAAGAATATATGAAGCCCTTCAAATCAGCATACGAACTTGTTAAAGATGACTTGCCCGAAAATCCTTCAGAATCGGATTACCGAAGGGCCATAGAACATCTTTTTGAAAAAATTGTTACAGGCGAAGTCAATATTGCTGAACATCCGGAGTTCCATGCTGAGATTATAGAAACTACCAGAATAATGGCCGTGAATGAGCTTATAGAAGAAAAAGGGGGCAGAGTAGAAAAGGCTGGCGGGCAATCCCAGTACATGGCTAGGGAAGGGTTTAAGGAAGAAGAAAGAAGAATCGTTTCAACAATCGGACTTAACTCCGGCCTGCATGACAATAATAAAGAAGGCTGGACCGAAGAAGTTTTCAAGAGAACGCGCTCCCAAGCTACAAGCGGTAGTTATGAGGAAGGTACTTTAAAGTTTGACTGGTCTAAATATGATGATTCCAGCCTATGGCAGACTATGGCTGGAAACTCTTGGCAGAACAGACGGCATTTGGTAAGAAGCGGCATGCTCAGCTTTACACCGAAGAAGACTCAAAAGACTGGGGGGAGTTTTCTCTCAGCTCCCGCCACAGCCTTCTAGGTAAAATTCTTGACTAATGTAGTAATTTTTGCTATAATATATTTATAGGTTGATTATGCTTATAAATGATACAATTAACTCTGGTATAAACCGTATAATTTTATGGCAAAAAGAAAAAAACGAGCTAAGAAATCAGTAAAAAAGGCAGACCAGAAAGCGGCCGATAACGGCTTTTGGCAGTTGTCGTTCGCCATCTTGATGATAGTGTTCGCCTTTTTCCTGCTGTTGGGCGGTTTCGGAACGGGCGGCTCATTGCCTGTCGGCATGTTCAAGCAGGTTTATAGCGCGCTAGGCTGGGTTGCGTATTTGACACCTGTAGCGCTTGTATTTTTCGGCGTTCATAAATTCAGGAGTGAAGACAGGCGCGTACCGTTGATAAAGCTTTCCAGCATGATTGGCTTCATCGTTACCTTATCTGTAGCACTGCATACGTTTTTTGCTGATAAAAACCCGGTAACCGGGGATTATTCCGGAGGCCATGGCGGTTATATCGGAGAGGTTGTCGGAAATGCGATGCTTTTGGCTCTTGATAAGATTCCGGCCGGAATATCAATGCTGGTAGCTTCTGTGCTTTTCTTCTTTTTAGCGTTCGATATATCGCTGAAGAAATTATCGGCAATATTCAAACCATTGGTTCAAAAGAAGGAGAAAGATACGGACCTGGCAGAATTGAAGGCAAAAGATGCGGGCGGTTTGAAACTGAACGAGGGCGTGCCAACCGAGCGTTCTTCGGAAGCGGAGGAAAGCAGGCAGAAACGGCTTTCAACACTCAAGAACACGGCCAGGAAACTGTCCGAAAACGAGAACCACGAAGCTCTGACTACATCAAGCGATGCGGACTGGAAATTCCCGTCGATAGACCTGCTGAACCAAAAACAGGACAAAGCAGACGCAGGCGATGTGCAGTCAAATGCCGATATCATCCGTGATACGCTGAACAACTTCAATATAAATGTGGACATGGAAGGCGCGAATATCGGCCCGCGGGTAACTCAATACACCCTGAAGCCGCCTCCGGGAACCAAGCTACAGAAGATAACGGCGCTGGATAACAACCTGGCGCTGGACCTGGCCGCTACATCCATCAGGATAGAAGCGCCCATACCCGGCAAGAGGCTGGTAGGTATAGAAGTACCGAATATCAAACCCTCGACAGTGCGTCTGAGCGGTATCATAGCTTCCGACAAATGGAAGAAGGATAACGGGCGGCTTAACTTCGTAATCGGCAAGGATATCACCGGTCATCCGATAGTGGGCGACTTGGCGAAAATGCCTCACTTGCTAATCGCCGGGCAAACCGGTTCGGGTAAATCGGTGATGATAAACACCATCCTGACCAGCATGCTCTACAGATACAGCCCCTCTGACCTTAAGCTGATAATGGTGGACCCGAAACAGGTGGAGCTCACGCCATATAATGATATTCCGCACCTGCTCAGCCCAGTCATACACGAGCCGGAAAAGTGTATAAGCGCGCTTAAATGGGCGGTAGCCGAGATGGAAAGACGGCTAAGGACCATGGCAGAGGCGGGTAAGCGGAACATACTTGAATACAACAATCTCAAAAAAGAAGAAGGCATGCCCTATGTTGTGATAGTTATAGACGAGCTCTCTGATCTGATGATGATGGCCGCCCGCGACGTAGAATCATTGATAGTGCGCGTTGCGCAAAAAGCGAGGGCGGCGGGCATTCATCTGATATTAGCTACACAGAGGCCGAGCGTGGATGTCATAACCGGTCTGATAAAAGCCAATGTTCCAGCCCGGATAGCGTTCACTACTACCAGCCAGGTAGATTCAAAGACGATTATCGATGGCGCCGGGGCGGAAAAACTGCTCGGCCAGGGCGACATGCTACTTTTGACCTCTAATATGCCTAAGCCTATACGTGCCCAGGCGGCGTTCATATCGGATGCGGAAACTGCCAAAGTCACAGATTTTCTTAGAGATCAACGGCCTCCGCAATATGACGATGAGGTCGTCAGCCAGCCCGTGCAGATAGGCAAAGGAGGCGTAGTATCAGACTTCGGCGGGCAGGACGCCGACGACGATATGTGGCGCGATGCGGTACAGGTGGTCATAGAGGGCAGAAAAGCCAGCACCAGCCTGCTACAGAGAAGACTGCGCGTAGGATACGCCCGCGCCGCAAGGCTTATAGAAACCATGGAGGAACAGGGTATAGTCGGCCAGGCTGACGGTTCCAGGCCCAGGGAAGTCTTGGTTAGTAGCATGGACGAAGTATTCGGCGGAGGAGCTGACTCGGGGGATGTATACGACGATATGCCCGACGAACCTGAAGAATCCTTAAAATAACGAAGCTTTGACAGCGAACTTTATTTATGGTAACTGTATATAAAGATTTAGTATTCTTAAAAAAATAAAGGATTTTTATGGACAGGGGAGCAATCGCGAAGGGCGTAGAATTTAGTGGTGAAGTAGCGCCGGCACCACACCTTAACGGAAAGCCTCCACAGGATGAAGTGGATGCCGCATATCAGCAGTTGGCACAGATTACAGGGGAGCCGGTTGACGCCGTGACCCCGTATCGCCCCGATATGGAAGAAGAAGGTACTGCCGGACCTGATATAGTCGTTGATCCTGTGGCGGTACGCGCGATCGAGGTCAAACAGACCCGCACAGTGCGAGCATTGTCATCGTTGAGATCCGCTAGGACAGTAAGAAGCAGTACCATCCAAAAAATTGAATCTGAGCGCAGGGATTTCCGGGCGGGCATGGATAGAACCAAGAGAGTAGCCAGAAAAATGGGCCAAAGCGTGACCGCGGCCGCCAGGGAATACCGGGCTCGCGGAACATGGCGCAGGGGGCGAGCGCCTTCAAGGGAGCATGTCGTGCGCAGATTGCCGAAAAAAAGAGTTTTGGCAACTCAGGGATAATCTGTTATTATAGCTTAACTATTAACTCAGCTTGCGGCCGTAGTGCGCGCGGGCTTTAACCAGAGGAGGAAGCTCTTTGATTCAATATGAAATAGCGGTTCTATTCGACCCGCAGTTGGAGATAGATCTATCAAAGCCGTTGGCTAAGATTGAAAAACTAATCTCCGAAAACAAGGGTAAGATAATAAAAACCGATAACTGGGGCAAGAAAAAACTTGCTTACCAGATTAAAAAACAGGACCACGCGGTCTATGTTTTCTATACGGTAGAGTTACCGGCGGAAAATGTCGGCAAAGTCGAATCCACTCTTAATATAACTGACGAAGTAATCAGGTATCTTATAACTCGTCCGGATTTGAAAGCTATCGAAAAGGCGGAAAAAGACAAGGCCGAAAAAGCAAAGAAAGCCGCCGAGCGCAATGAAGCGGATGACAGCGAAGAAGAGAAAGAGTAGCATAGGGTAGAGGAGTACTAAGATGGCAAGAAGTTTTAACCAGGTAATTTTGATGGGAAACCTGACCCGGGATCCGGAACTCAGGCAGATTCCAAGCGGGCAGAGCGTATGTAGTTTCAGTTTAGCTTTGAACAGAAGCTATAAAGGCCAGGACGGAGATTGGAAAGAAGCCACTGATTATGTAGACATCGTGGCATGGGGACCGCTGGGAGAGCGCGTCGCACAATACGTAACCAAAGGTCGGCCGGTGCTTGTGAACGGACGTTTGCAGAGCAGAAGCTGGGAACAGGACGGACAAAAGCGAAGCAAGCTTGAAGTGGTTGCCCAGGATGTAACCTTCCTTGGCGGCAGAGGCGGAAACGGCGGAAGTGATTTCGGCGCAGATGAAAGTCCGGCCAGGTCAACCCCGGCTAAGACCGCCAAAAAAGACAAAGGGGAAGAGAAGGATGTTTCGATAGAGGATGTTGATGATGAACCTATCAATATCGACGACATCCCTTTCTAGCATTTTCGCCGCACCGGCCTGCTTCTGGCACAGCCAGAACACTGCCGGCGCTCTTGGAGCTTTGCTGTGTCAGTTACCTGCGAGTCTCAATCACCGTATTGACAATACGATTCGTTCGATTCTCGTTACTTCCTTGCACTGCTGTCAAGCGAAAACCCTAGAAACCGTAAATAAACTGTAATTTATAAGGAGAATATAATGGCAAAGATCTTTAAGAGAAGGACAGAAGTAGCATTCTTTGATTATAAGGATTTCAAAACCCTGCAGAGATATGTCAACCAGTACGGTCAAATTGAATCACGAAAAAAAACCGGCTTAAGCGAAAGCCAACAAAGAAGGCTGGCAGTAGCAATCAAGCGTGCCAGGCACATAGCGTTGTTGCCCTTCGTACAGAACGGGTAAACCGATATTTGCGAGGAATAGATGAGTTTATCTATAACCGACCTGAAAAAGGGAACAATTTTCCAGCTCAACGATACTCCGTATAAGGTTATTGAATATAGCCAGAAGGTATTGGGGCGCGGCGGCTCAATCGTCAACGTAAAGATTAAGAGTCTGTTTGATGGCAAAGTCCTGGAGAAAACCTTCAAGGGAAATGATTCAATAAAATCTGCAGACATACAGAATGCACCCGCTCAATTTTTGTATGCAGATGACAAAAACCTGTTTTTTATGAATAGTGAGTCATACGAAACCTTTGAAGTGCCCAAACATTTATTAGGCGAGCAGGAAAAGTATCTGAAGGAAAGCCAGCAGGTCACCGCCCAGTATTTTAACGGCAATGTCATCAATGTCGAACTTCCGAAGAATGTATTTTTGCAAGTTGAGTATGCAGAAGAGGCTGTGCGCGGAGATACGAGTTCTGCCGTTACAAAAGATGCAAGGTTGGAAACAGGGGTCTCCGTAAGAGTACCCGCTTTTATCAAAACTGGCGATATTATCAGTGTAGATACGACAACGGGCAATTACAGAGAACGTAAAAAAGCATAAACATGAATAATTCCAGGCTCGACAAACTGCTCGTTGAAAGGGGTCTGACGGCAACACGGAGCCAGGCTGAGAACTACATAAAGCTGGGCAAAGTGGAAGTCAACGGAAATATTATTACGAAACCTAGTAAGAATATTGCAAAAACATCCGTTGTTAAACTCACATCCCCGATAAAGTACGTATCGCGGGGTGCTCTTAAGCTTGAATCGGTCTCGGATAAGTTTAAGCTGGACTTCCGCGGTAAGTCCGTACTGGACGTGGGCAGTAGCACTGGGGGCTTCACAGACTTTGCGTTGCAGAGCGGCGCTGTCAAAGTAATAGCAGTGGACGTAGGAAAAAAGCAGATGGATATGAACCTTAGGAACAATGATAAGGTAGAACTTCACGAACAAACAGACATCCGAGATGTTAAAAAATTGAGTACAAAAATTGATTTTTGTCTGGTAGACGTATCATTCATTAGTATAAGGCCGGTTCTGGAGCATTTGTCCCGTATTATTCCTTTGGAATGCATCATTGTAGCTATGGTAAAGCCCCAGTTTGAAACAGACGAAAATTATAAACATAAAGGTGTGATAAAGAATGAAAGTATGAGAAGAGATATACTGAAAAAATTTGAACAATGGGCAACAGACCGGTTCAAAATAATCAACAAATCAGACTCAGAGGTTCACGGCCCCAAGGGTAATATTGAAAGATTCTATATGCTTAGACCAATAAAGTGATTTTGACGGTCCGGGTTAAGCATTATCGTGATAAACTAACTTTTGTATATGAGATATTTTGCCAACCGCCAAGAGGCTGGGAAAATGATAGCCGAAAACTTAAAGGATTATGCGACAGAAAACTGCGTAGTCGTAAGCCTGAATGAGGGCGGCGTTGTTATAGGGTTGGAGATTGCAAAACGCCTGCATACGGCGGTTTTTTTGCTAGTAATGGAGGATGTAGAGCTACCTGGGGAGCAAAAGCCCATAGCGACCATGAGCTCTGCCGGTACATTCACCTACAATAATGAATATTCAATGGGCGAACTGGAGGTCCTTAACGCGGACTATCGTTCGATAATCGAAGAGAAAAGGTTGCTGGCTTTTCATAAGCTCAACAGGGTGGGGGACGAAGAGTCGGATATACCGAAGAAATTGCTCAAGAATCACACCATAATAATAGTGTCGGATGGGCTGAGGAACGGCTTATCTTTGGATGTGGCGGCAGATTTCTTAAAACCAATCAAAACAAGGAAGATTATCATCGCTACTCCTGTGGCGAGTGTTCCTGCCGTAGACAGAATGCACTTGTTGGGAGATGATATCTGTTGTCTTAGCGTCGTTGAAAGCTATATCGATACAGACCATTACTATCAGGATAATGTGCTTCCGGACCACAAAGAGATAGTTGAAACGATGCAAAACATCGTACTTAATTGGTAGTTCACGAGCGAACACAAATTTTATAAACGAGCCGTTCAGCTTTAAGTTATCCACAGGTTGGGTTTTATATTTAATACATCTATAAAAAGGCTTAAGCGCCTCTGTAAAGTGTTGGAAAAAGGTTTAGTAAATAATTGTTCACACGCTTTGATTTTGTGCACAAAAAAGTGACCTTGCGCCGATGTTTGCTTGCTGTAAACTTAGGTCCAGGCAACCTTGGTTGCTGGAAAAGCGAAACAAAACGCTAAAACAACAAAAATCGGGAGCCTGACAGGAAATATTCGTAAGTTCGAAATTTTTTGCGGGCTCCCTTAAATAAAAATCACAAAAGTGAAACACAAACCAAAACTTGTTAATATTGGTCGTAGTACTTATTTTCATCATCGCCACGGTGTCGTACAACAGAAGAAACGTTTCAGAGTAACGATACTGTATGCAAGTCTTCTACTTGTGATAGGCGGTGTTTTTTTTACGAGTTCGCAGTTTGCTCTGCCTGCCATAAAGCGCCTGGCAGAACTGCAAAAACAGCATAATGTAGGGGTAAATACATCTGTTCTGGCTGAACCGGATACGAAACCCTCGCTTGAAATCCGCAAAGAAAATGACGCTCTGAAGGAACTGCTAGAAGAAAAACTGGCCGAGTTTCCTGATAACCGGACATGGGGTATTTATATGTATGACCTGCAGGATAGCACCACGGTCAATATAAACTCGGACAAAGTTTTCCCGGCAGGCAGTCTTTACAAGCTCTATCTGCTTGAGGCTCTGGAGAGTAAGCTACCATTCGATAGATGGCAATATACATGGACGGATGGCATAAACGTAGAGGACTGTGTGCAATCGATGCTACAGGTTTCAGACGACGCCTGCGCCGAACAGCTGGCCGATTACATAGGCTGGGGAGTAAT
>DASSOT010000075.1:0-2632 GCA_035700225.1 Saccharimonadales bacterium (SeqCode) | reverse complement strand
ACCTGTTATCCTCGACCACGTTTTGCCGACCTTGGTGACAATAAGCCGGTCATTGTTGTGGAGCGTACTTTCCATGCTCGGCCCGTCCACCTGGTATGACTGAAATACAAAGACAGTAAGAAGAATCGCCAGAATCGGCGCAAGTATAAGTATGGCTATGGTTGAGAAAAGTTCTCTTCGAGGATTTCCACCGCTATTGCCGCCAGCCAGTTTACTATCCGTTGCCGGATGCTTGTCGCTGTGTAGTTGTATGCTGTCCATGCAAGCAGTAGCTTAACACAATTCCCTAAGCGGTCTGGTAAAAATTCCTCATTTGGCCTTGCCCGGAAAGTCTTATAAACGCTATACTAATCTTCTGTAACCGCATATGAATAAACGTAAAAACAGAGACTTTCAGCGCCCCCGGCGGCCCCTTTCGATAGATGGAGTCAGTCCAGCCAAACCGTCGGAGCACACCGGCAGTATAGGCTTTGACCGCTTAGGCAAAAAACCCCGGTCCTTGCAACGCAAAAGCCTGGATAATTTCGAGCGCCCGGACGGTTTCAGCGCGTCTACGGTACGTAGTCCGTCCATAGCCATACCCAGGCGTCCTCAGTATGATCTGCCGGAAGATAAAAGAAAGCACTTCGTAAGGTTTTGGAAGAACAAAGATCATCAGGAAAGGCTTGATAGCTACACCAAAAAAGCCCGGCGTAAAAAACGCCTGAAGATAACGGCAACTGTATTCGTCCTGCTCTTTGCGATGTTCGGCTTTTTGGCGGCTAAAGGCTACATCAACTTGAACAGGATATTGGCCGGCGGAGGAAGCGCCGCCGCGCTGGATGAAAACGTGGACCCGTCAAAACTGCGCATCGAAGGCGACGGCAGGATAAATATTTTGTTGCTTGGCCGGGGCGGCCTGGGGCATGACGGAGCCGATCTGACAGATACGATGATACTAGTGAGTATCGACCCGATATCAAAAGAAGCCGGCATGGTCAGCATACCGCGCGACCTATGGGTTTCGGTGCCGGGGGAGGGCTCAATGAAAATAAACAGCGTGTTCTACACCGGGAAAGCAGAGGTTCTTAACAATACTTCCAGGCGTACCTCGGCAGTTATGAAGCAGGCGAATGAATCCGGGTTCAAACTCACCGAGAAAGTAGTAGAAGATGTACTTGGCATACCGGTGCATTATCATGCAATGGTTGATTTCTCCGGCTTCAAGAAGGCAATCAATACCGTAGGAGGCATTGATATAAACGTACCGTCATCTGTATATGAGTACATGTATATCGACGGCAGGAATTACACGCTCAACGTAAAGCCCGGGCCACATCATTTCCAGGGTTTTGAAGCTTTGGCGTATGCAAGATCGCGCCATACCTCCAAGAGGGGGGATTTTGATAGGGCGGAAAGACAAAGACTGATGATAATCGCGCTCAAAGATAAGATTCTAAGTTTGGGCACCTTTTCCAACCCGGCCAAAGTTTCATCGCTCTTGGACCAGCTGGGCAGTCATGTACAGACTAATTTCTCCAGGCAGGACGTGGGCAAATTCTACGCTCTGGCTCAGCAGATAAAAAGTTCTAACGTAAGGTCCATAGGTCTGGCCGATGCGCCGAACGATTTCGTAACTACGGAGAATCTGGACGGGCTTTCGGTGGTGATACCTACGCTTGGCGTAAATAATTACGACCTTATCCATTACTACATAAGAACAGCCCTGAAAGACAGCTTTTTGAAGAACGAAGACGCCCAGGTACTGGTGCTGAACGGCACTACGCGTCCGGGATTGGCCGCTGAAAAAGCGTATGAGCTCAGGTCTTACGGCTATAAGGTCGGCGAAGTCGGAGATACCCCGACGAACGGTTATGCCAAGACCGTCGTGATAGATATGGGGCACGGGGACAAAAAATATACCAGGCATTATCTGGAAAAAAGGTTCAAAGTGGTTTCTACCAATGTTCTGCCCGATGCTTCCATCAAAACAAACTCCGCGGATTTTGTTATAATACTCGGCAATGACATCTCTTCAGGGTGATAATAACCGAAAGTTGAAATAGTGAAATACCTGGTTGGCAAAATTCGTCCGGGCAAGGGGTTCGCGCATACCTTTCATTTGAGTTTCATAGCTCTTTTACCGCCGGTAATGTGGGGGCTTGTAAGGTTTGAGTTATACGGTCTCGCGGTAGCCATACTGCTTTTGAGCAAGTGGCGCATGTTCGCCGTCCATCCGAGGCACTGGATAAACCACATCAGGTCGAATGCCGTCGATATAATAGTCAGCCTGAGTATTTTGGAATTCATAATCCAAAGCGACTTGCTAATATTGCAGGTTTTCTGGGTTGTAGTATTTGAAATATGGTTGCTTTTTATAAAACCAGGTTCAAACAACCTTTACGTAGCCGCGCAGGCTCTTACCGCGCAAACCTTCGGTCTGGCCAGCTTATTTTTAGCATTCGAAGCCGGAAGCATGGCGTTCTATGTCATCGCGGTATGGCTCATATGTTATTCCTCCGCAAGGCACTTTCTGGCCATATTCGAAGAAAAACACGGCAGTCTTATATCATCCGTGTGGGCTTTTTTAGCGGCGAGCCTAATGTGGGTCCTAAGCCACTGGCTATTGTTTTTCGGTCCTGTTGCACAGCCG
>DASSOT010000074.1:0-23653 GCA_035700225.1 Saccharimonadales bacterium (SeqCode) | reverse complement strand
GGTAAACAATGGCAAACATTAATGCTCCGAATGTTGATTATTTTTTAAGCTACGCTAATGAAATAAAAGGCAAATTTGATCGCGTTAAAGGTCTAGTCAACAACCGCGTAGCCTCAGGAAATTACCACGAAGAAGTTTTACGGGCTGTATTACAGAATTTTCTTACACAAAGGTTTTCCGTAAAAACGGGCTTTATTTTTAAAGACCCAGACAATATTAGTAATCAAATTGACATTATGATTATTGACGAAAATGAACCTGCAGCTTATCTCTTTCAAGAAGGTGAGTTTGCCATTGTTCTACCTGCCGCGGTAGTGGACATTATTGAAGTTAAGACGACCCTTAATGCACAAGACTTTGATAATGCAGTTGAAAACACCATTTCAGCCAAAAAGCTGTATGAATTACCGGCCCAGTTAACAGGGTTAATTTTTGGGTACAGAGGAACGGCGCCAAGTGATAGCAATCTTAATAATTGGTTTAAACGCGAAAAGGTTCAGCAATATCAAAATAACAAGGAGCTCTGGCCCCAAGCCTTACTGCTTTTTGAACATGGTTGTTTACTTGCTCATAATAGAGGTGTATACAGAAAACTTTATCGTTACGACAACTTAGCCAACCCTACCGATGATTTAGGCTGGCAATTATCAATTCTTTTAGCTTATATTTTGAATGCCTGTGAAAGCAAGCAAAGGAGGTCTACGGGGAGGTTCACAGGCAACACAGCAGGCAGGCTTATTCAATGGATGGCGCAAAGGAGAGCATTGCATGCTATGCGTTTGGGGTTGGCAAAAAAGATATACAACCAGGGCAATAAATAATTAATCTGCAACTTTATCAAGAACATAATCGCGGGCGTATTCGGGGATGCGTTGGCGGAGGTGTTCGGGCAGGGAGGTCCAACCTTTCATGTCTACGCCGGCGAAGTCCAGTCGGCCATATTCCTTGCTATCTATGATTTTGCGGACTTCGTCGCTGGTGGTGTAAGCGGTAAAGACGTCGTGCGCGGCGTTGTATTGTTCCGGCTTGATGCCTTCGTTTTGTACGAAACTCGCAAACTCATCTAGCACAATCTCGTCCTTGGTTTGGAACTTGTCACGGTCGCCAAAGGCATACTCCAAGATTTCCGTAACGCGAGGGCGGCGGTCCAGCCGGAAGGCCTGCTTAAACTTGCTACGGTTGATGAACAGTTTTGGTTTGTCAAAATGCTTTTCGACCACCGCCCTTTCGGCACCATAAATGTTGCCAGCTTTGTATAGCTCAGCAACTTCTTTGTCTCCGGCAATGGTCTTTTTGGCCTGCTCGCCCCAGACTTCGCGATCCACGCGCATGCCCTCGGCGCCAATTTGCTCCTCTTTGATTTTCTTTAAGTAGTCAGGGCTGTCGAGATCAAGAGGCCTGTCGATTGTTGGAGGGCCCGGCTTTGGCCCGATGTTAATTTTGCCGAGCTTGGGTAGCTCGAGTTTTTCGTCGTAGTCAAACTTATCTTCGAAGTATTCACACACCGCGAAGAAATCAAATAGCTTGTAGGCTTCTTTTTCGATTAACGTTGGGTCGCCGTGCTCGTCTTCATATTTAAAGGTGGCCTTGCGCGTGCCGCGGCCTTTCATTTGAATAAAATCGGCAGGGCTGAAGACGGGGCGCATAAAAGCCACGTTTAAGACGTCTGGGCAGTCGTAGCCGGTGGTCATCATACCAACCGTTACGCAAATCCGAGTGCGGCTGGATCTATAGCCATCCATAAAGCGAGTGACGCCGTTTAAATTATTGTTAGTAAACTTAGTGGTCATGTCCTGGGATTCCTGAACGTTACTGGTGACCTGAACGGCAAAGTCTGAGTTGTATTTGCCTGGCCATTTTTTGTCGGCAATTTGGTTTAAGATGTGCGTGATTTTACTGGCGTGCTCTTGGGTAACGCAGAAGATGAGACTTTTACCAACTTCGTTGCTGATGGGGTCACGCAGAGCGTTGTCTACAAACGTCTTGCAAAAGGCTACGTTAGTTTCTTGGTTGAAGAACTTCCTTTCAAATTGGCGGCTAAAGTAGACTTGTTTTTCTATGTCGCCCTCGTCATTTTTGCGCTCTACTTCGTAGCCCTCGTCGCTAAGTAGCTGGGTGGTGATATCGGTGCGGGCGTCTATGACGGTTGGCTGAATGAGATAGCCGTCCTTGGCACCCTTACTTAGATCGTAACGGTAAGTGGGCTCGCCGCTTTCGCAGCCAAATGTTTTGTAGGTGTCTAGTAGCTGGCGTCGCTCGGTGTCTTTTTGACTCTCGCTGTTTTCGTCGACGTTCTTTAGGTAATCCTTTGGTGTAGCCGTCAGGCCCAGCTTGTAGCCGATGAAGTATTCAAACACGCTACGGGAATTGCCGCCAATGGAGCGGTGGGCTTCGTCGGAAATCACCAGGTCAAAGTCGGTGGGGTCAAATTCTTTTTTATAGCGATCGCCAGCTAGTAGAGTCTGGACGGTAGATATTACGACGTTGGCTTTGCGCCAATCTTCTTTGTTGTCTTTATATATCCGGCTGACGTAATCTTTGCCTAGCTGCTTGTCAAAGCTGGTGAAAGCTTGTTTTTCCAGTTCAATGCGGTCAACCAAGAAAAGTATGCGGCTGGCATTGCCGGTACGCAGAAAAAGCTTGGAAATGGCTATAGTTGTAAGAGTTTTGCCTGTACCTGTGGCCATTTCCAGCAGGTAACGTTCCTGATCTTGTTTGGCGGCGTTTTGTATGGCGTGTATAGCCTCCAGCTGGTAATCACGCAAGAATTTAAGTCCATGCCGGTCAATGAAAGCCCGGCGTTTGTCACCGCCGGCACGCCAATCCGGGTCGTCGGCATAGTTGGGCATTTGCGTGAGGGCTATGTAGTCACGGCCAACCTTTTCGCTTGCCAGAGCCTGATGATTCGGCTTGTAGTCTTGAAGGTCTATCAGCGATTTCTGTGACGGAAACTCGGTAATAAGCTTTTCGGTGCCATGCTCGGTGTCCCAAAAGTAGTGCAGGTTGCCGTTGCTAAGGATAATGAAACGGGCTTTATTGTTGCGCGCGTAATCTCTGGCTTGTTGCTTGCCGTCCAGTGGATTTTTGTCTTCACGCTTGGCCTCAAGCACCAAAAGGGGATAGCCTTTGTCGTCTAACAACAGGTAATCAATGAAGCCCTGCTTGGTATGTTCCAGATCGTCACCAAGGTCTTCCAGCTTAACACCGGATTCAACTTTTATGTTTTGTTCAAAATCCCAGCCAGCTACTTCTAGCAGTTTATTAATCTTAATCCTCGCCGAGGCTTCCTTAGTCATTTGAATTATATAATAGCAAAACAGTTAAAGGCTGGCGATGTTAGAATATAGATATGATTACAGGGTTGGTTCTTGGGTTTGCGTTGGGGTTGGCGATTGGGCTGGCTGTGAACAAAAATCCTGAGAAAGAAGCAAAGAAACATAAGGATAGGGCACCGGATGAGGCAGATACCAAGAAAATACTGAGTCTGTTCAAAAGGAAGAAGAAAATACAGAACAACGACGTAGAAAAACTGTTGAAAGTGTCCGATTCCACGGCTACGCGCTATCTGGAAAGGTTAGAACAACGCGGCAAGGTTACACAAAAGGGTAGCGGACGCGGAACATTCTACACAAAAAACACCTAAGAATCGGGTCAATTCCAAACTGACCCGATTCTTATTAAAGGCTGACGCCGGTTATTCCGAGTCGAATTCTATTTATATGTATAGCTTATAGTTATCTTCGGGTCGTTATGCCAGCACCAAGCCATGGCTCGCTGACAAGCTATCTTCCCGTTAAAATCTGCGTCAAGCTGGGGCATAGATTGTCCGGGCATAGGTTCTACGGCTGGATCGGCGATGTCGGCCTTTTCCTCGAACTGTGCCGGAAATACTACCGAAGCCGAAAGCTTGGTAGCGCCACCTGTCAACTTAAGGCTTAGCAGGGGTGCGTATAGGACAAGCTGGTAGGCCTTGGGATTATCATTAACCGGAAGTAATTTCTGGCTTGAGTGAATCCGCAAGACATGGTTGCCTGCCGGTATCTTAATATCCGCTATCTTAAAACCTTTGGCTATGGATTTAAGATCCGACTTTTCATAAGGTATGCCTGCTTTTTCCAGAACGGGTGCAAGCTCTTCAATTTCGCTTCCAGACAGCTTTTTAAAGGTAGTCACTTCTTTGAATTTATTTTTGTCCGCGGACACTATGCGCGCGAAGGCGTGCGTTCCAGCTTCTACATCGCCGCGTAGGACAAGCCGGTATTCCTGCTCCTGTGGAACCTCCAGCTCGGCCGTGACCGTCATGTTCGCCACGTCGTATGCCTCGCCTGGCTTAAATCCCAGGATTGGAGCAATGGACTCCACGTCTACGTTGATATTTTGGTTCCTGACCGGAAGGTCAAGGGTTATTGGTTGTTTGTTATCTGCCATTTTAGGTATCTCCTCTCTAGCAGTTAGTTAATATATGCTAAAATGACAGACAGACGTAGCCAACCAGTTATGTCTGCGGGTCCCGGCTTGCCGGGACCTTTGCCATTTCAGACGTTCATAGATTAGCACGTTTTATAGTACAGCACAACAGAAAAAGCCAGTAATAAGTAACGTTGTAAGTAATACTGTCATTTTCCTTGACATATTAACTTGACCCGAATACACTAACTGTAGTGAATGACATAAACCAGGCTGCAAGCCGACAAATAAAGGAAGCCCGCAGGTCTAGAAAGCTTTCTCAACAAGCTGTGGCCGATGCCACCGGACTGACCAGGACCTCTATCAGCAACATTGAAAACGGGCGGCAAGCTCTTTCGTTAGAGCTGTTCTGTAAGCTTGCTGATACTCTTAATATTTCTCCAGTTACCCTACTTGAAGAATTAATAAGGCGGGATAATTCTCCGTCGGTTACAAAAAATGATGTCGAGGATGACAGGATTAGAAGGATAATACGTAGTGCAGTTAGCTAAGGTAATAAAGGGGGGAATATGAATAGAAAAAAAATAAAAAACTACATCGATGCTTTACTGGATAGGCATAACATCGCAAGATTTCCAATTGACCTTAATAAATTAGCTAAGATTGCTAACGCTGAAATCAAACTTGATAATCTCGACGATGATTTATCGGGCTTTGCCTATCAAAAGAATGGCTTCAAGATAATAGGTGTTAACAAGCAACATCCTAGGCAACGTCGTAGATTTACTATAGCCCATGAGCTAGGACACATGTTTCTGCATAAGCAGGACACTGTAAATTATGATGAAGCTTCAATACTTCTTAGGCTGGGCCATGTTTCGGATAATGTAGATAAGAAAGAGATTGAAGCAAATATTTTTGCCGCTGAATTATTAATGCCAGAAGAAAAAATCAGATCTGATGTTAATAGAATGGGCGGGGTCAGCCTTGAAGATAAAAGTGCAATAGCGGAACTAGCAAATAGATATAAAGTTAGTAGTCAGGCCATGACCATTAGGCTAACAACCCTCTACTTTAGTTAGTTTTATACTAATATTCTCAATGTTGGCTGTAGCTCTGAAACCCCTTCAGAAAAACATCTTTGGCTGAGTGGGGTAAAACAGGTTGTTTCGAGGACCACCTGAGACTATGTCGAGGGCGATCCCTTGTGGTCGTTCCGCAAGAAACAGTATGTTTTTACCGAAACGAAAGACCAAAGGCAGTTTTTTCTGACCTGGGGCGGCTCTTTTTGCCTACTTTTTACAGCTGGAGGGAAAAGGTAGGTCGGGAAAGCTTGCGGAGCAAGCGCCGAAACCTTTGGTTCTTTTCCAAAGAAAACCAGGTCACACCAATTCAAACCCTAGAGCTTAGGCCGCTTGTTGTTCTTCTGTAGGCTCGTTTGCGGTGAGTATGAAGTCTTTCATGGCAGTTGATCTAAGGTATGTTAATTTTTTTCGGACTTTTTGCAGAGCGTTATCGACGGATTTCTTTTTTACTCCGATGATTGCGGCTATTTCATCATGTGTCCTACCCTCAAGGTACAGAGCGAAGGTAGTACTTTCCAGCTTTGTCATGCGATCCTCTGCTATCTGTGCGACCCGGCGTAGAATATCCTGTGCCACGATAGGCCTGATAACCGCGTCATCATCACTCTCGGATATATAGAAGTCCAAACCCGCAGAACCTTCCGTGTCAGGTCCGAAATCTAGGCCGTCATAAGAAATGGCGGCAAAAGCCCTGTCTTTGGCCTCACTGTCAACCTGTCCGAAATGAGTGGTAGTAGAAAGCTGGGATGCCGAAAGATAGACTTGCTCTTGCAAACGTTGCCAGCCGAAACCTTTGTAGTAATAGAGGAAGTGGCTTTTTGACGGGTTGTATTTTGGGATGTGATCTTTGACCAGGTGGGCGTTGAGAACCTGCATGAAATCATCGAGCTCAAACCTGCTGTTGGTTACGTATCTTCTGGCGAATTTCATGTCTATGGGATAAAGCGTAGTCTTTAGCCACTGGAGGGCTTCTGTGAATTGCGCTGTTTCGCGCATTGGATGCTTATCACCGGCTTTTTCCGCCATTTCACGCTGGAGAAAGACAACAGTCCTATCGACCAGCTTATTTGCTTCTAAAGAATCTTCGATCTTTCTGAAGTCGGGTTGTCTTCTAAGCTCCAATATCAAAGAAATAGGGTCTATGTCGGCTTCTGCGGAGATGTGTGCGCCGGTGTCATGGGTAATTACTATATCTGCTTGCGGTTCGGGCGGCGCCATGGACATATCCGCAGGCGGAAACGGTTCCGGTACGGAAAAATCCTGTTTTGCGGGCAATTTCTGTTCAAGGCCTTGCGAGGCTACCTCTGGACTCATCGAATCAATTTTAGCAGAAAACAATATAAAAACCAGAATTTGTAAAATCATCGCGGAAAAATGTTTGATTAACGTACGGATAGATATAAAATAGCTGAGAATGCAAACAGATAAAAACCGCCCAAAAAATGCGGACGTGATAATAATCGGCTCCGGCCATAACGGCCTGGTGTGCGCCACCATATTGGCGCGTAAAGGCCTGAAAGTAGTAGTACTGGAAGAAAAGGACATCATAGGCGGTGCGACACGGACGGAGTATCCGTTTAAGAAAGCTCCGGGGCTGGGAGCTTCGACTGCGTCATACCTGTTGGGCGTGATGCCGCCGGAACTGATAAGCGAACTGGGCGCCAACCTGCGCCTGATACGGCGCGACCCGCATTATTTTCTGCCTACTTTGGACGGGCGATATCTGCTGTTCGGCTCTGATAAGGAGGCGATGAAAAAGCAGTTCAAGGAATTCTTTTCCGAGGATGACTGGAAGGCGAACGAAGCGCTATGTGAGGAAATCGGCAAGATACGCGAAGACCTGGCGCCGAGCTGGCTGAAAGAGCCGCTGAGCGTGGAAGAAACGGCGGATAAATACATAAGGCCGGAGCTGAGACAGGTGTTCATAGACCTGGTTAAGAACCCTTGTGAGGATTACTTGAGACGGTTCGGCTTCAAAAGCGAGATGTTGATAGCGATGTACGCCGTGACTGACGGCTTTTCCGGACTGAACGGCAGTTTCGGCACGCCGGGAACGGGCATGAACTTCCTGGTGCATAACATGTGCAGACTGCCCGGAGCGGACGGAACCTTCATGATAGCCGGAGGCGGCATGGGCAGTATCAGCGACGAGTTCGCCCGGCTTGCAAATGAAGCCGGGGCGCAGATATTCGCCGGCGCCGGGGTAGAGGAAATAACTATAGAGAACAGCCACGCGACAGGCGTAGTATTGAAAGACGGTACGCGGATACGCGCCAGGACTGTGGTATCGAATGCCGACCCGTACAGGATGCGCCAGCTGACGGGTGATGACGCGCTGGGCGATGAGCTGAACAAAAAATTGGACGCCATGAAACGTACAGGAACTACGATGAAGATAAACCTGGCGCTGGACAGTTTGCCAAAATTCACCTGTCTGCCTGAAGACAGAGGTCAGTACAACGGTACGGTGCACTTGCTTCCGGAAGGAAAAGACCTGATAAAACGTATACGAAAGGGCTTTGATGAAGTGCAGGCCGGAAGGCTGGCGCAGGAGCCGACCATAGAAATGTATACACACACCATGGCCGACCCCTCGCTGAAGGATGCAGACGGGCACCATAACGCGGCGTTTTTCGTGCAGTGGGTGCCATATGAATTGAGCGAGTCCAGCTGGGAAAAGGAAGAGGCGCGATATGCGGAGCATCTGCTGGACATAGCGGAGAAATTCGCGCCCGGCTTTAAGAAAAGCGTGGTGGAGATGTCCGTCCTGACGCCGAAGAAGATAGAAGAGCAATTCGGCATAAGCTACGGCCATATACATCATATAGATAACACCTTCGGGTTTGACGAACGGATGCCGTACAAGACACCGGTAGGCGGGCTGTATTCCTGCAGTGCGGGATGCCACCCGGCAGGTTCGGTCATCGGCGCGGCAGGGTATAACTCGGCCAAACGGATACTCAAAGACTTGGTGATAGAATAGTCTTATGGACGAACAGCAGGCGCCGGAAGAAAGCTCACAGATTCCGGAGCAACCGAAAAGTCGGGGCAGGCTGAAAAACAAAAAATTGTGGGCTGTACTGTTAATAATCCTGGGTTTGGCAATATTTTTCGTATGGTCGACGCATCACGGTAAAAAAGCCGGGGAAACCCCGAAGCCGGGAATCAGCCAGTCAACGACCCTGCCGGCCCAGGGGGAGTTGAAGCTGGATGAGAATAAGAATTACGGTGACAAGTATGCCGACGGGATCTTGCCGGTAGGCGATGGCAAATATACTACCAAAGGCGCCAAGAAAGGTCATGTCTATGTATGTAGCCAGTATGCCAAGAATCTGGGTAACAGCCAGCAGGAGGGGGCACAAACGCGCGGGCCGTGGTTTACCAATGACAACAAAAGCTACGACATAAACAAAAAGATAGCGGTGAAGGGTAATGTATCCTGGCCGTCGAGTATACAGAACATACTTAGTGGCTCCAAGCGTAATATCACCACCAATGACTTGCCGGTGCACAAGACCGGTATATTTCCGATACCTATGAACGACCCCGCGTACCGGTATGACCGTAACCCAAATGCCATATCCAGCCAGAACCTGATGTACGAGCTGAACGCCGACCCTTCATACGGCCAGCCGTCCTGTGTAAGCGGTGAAATCGGCGTGATGCTCTCAGGCGTGGCGCTGTTCAGCGGTTTTGATGCCGACGGGCGTGATGCGGGTGCTTGGGAAACACAGGATTCATGCCAGGGCCATCCGCAAAGCTCCGGCGAGTACCATTACCATACGCTCAGCAGTTGCATAAAGGATATATCGGTAAATAAAGTGATAGGCTTTGCGCTGGACGGCTTCCCGATAACCGGGCCTAAGGTAGGGGAGAAGAATTATCTGACCACAAGTGACCTGGACAAATGCCATGGGATAACCAGCCAGGTGGTGCTGGACGGGACGAAAGTTATCATATACCACTATGTGATGACGCAGGATTTTCCGTACTCTATAAGTTGTTTCCGCGGCAAGGCGATAACCCCGCCGGGGCAGAAAGCCAAACAGCCGGGCGGCGCACAAGGCGTGGTGTCACCACCGGCGCTATAAGATTGATGCCAGCGAATGTACTCACACAAGTACGATGATTTAGCTCATAGAACATTAGGGTCTAAAGCGTCATATTGTAAGCGTAAGCTAACAAAAGGGAGGTGCTATGAATATAGTAGACAAGATAGCCATGTGGGTGCTTATCATCGGCGGTCTGAACTGGGGAGCCGTAGGTTTGTTCGACTACAATCTGGTCGAAAAACTGTTCGGTGTTGATTCCAACTGGACGAAAGCCGTCTATATAGTCGTGGGTATCGCGGCTCTGCTCGGTATATCCGCCATGATAACCGGCTTTTCCAGCAGACGCGAAAGCTATCAGCGTACTGCGCATAACGGATAAATTTGCTTCGCTTTTCCAGCAAAAATAAGGTAATAACCGGAGGTATACCCATGGTCGGATACATTGAAGATAATATAAAAGTCAGTGAATTGCCCGCGCAGGGCTTGGCGGATTTCGTCTTTGACGTGGGCTTCGGCAAGTATCGCTACCGGGTGAGTTTCAGTGCGGAGTATTTTCGCAAGCTTACCGGCGGCAAGGCGACGGCGTCGGAGTTGGTAAAGAAAACTTTCGAATTCCTGCTCAAGCGGGAGGGTCCGGAATCCATACTGAAACAGTTTGAATTGCAGAGGGTAAGCCAGCATTTCCCCGACTATCCGTATGAGATGCAAAAAGTATTAGCTAGCTGATTTTGCGTACGACCAGGTCGTGGACTTTCTTTGCCTGTTCGAAAGTAACGCCCGGCAGGTAGGCTTCGCTTTTGGTCGTATCGCCGCCTACCATATGCTGTTCCTCTGTGCTGGCACTGCCAGCAGTCTCGATACATACACGGTATAGACCGAAGACCATATCCAAAGGACTGCGGGTGATGTTGACGTTTTGAATCTTGCCGTAGGGGATGCTGATTTTTACCGTGTTAAGCAGGCCGTATTCTTCTTGAAATCCCATTTCGTCGATGCTGTAGAAAAAATGGTTGTAGGATATAGCGGCAACGACATATACGGCCAAAAGAAACACCAGCAGAGCTCCGCCAAACACGACCGGGCTGAAGGCTATGCCCAGAAGCAGTAAGATGAAAAGCAGGAGTACGGACGGGTCCTTCATGTAGCTGACCATGAAAGATAATTTTACTTTCGGTGACAGACGGCGTCTTTTGATGAATTGTTCACTATTGTCAGGATTTTCCTCGGACAATGGGTTCTTGTGGGCTTTTTCTGCGGCTTGTACTGCCGCCCGTCCGAGGGTAGGGTGCTCTATCTGGTAAATCCCGGACTGAGGCCCGTGCTGAGATGCCCCGCAGAAGCGGCAGAAGTTGGAGTTTTCCGGTATAAGCTTACCGCAGTTACTGCAGTAGATCTGGTTCATTCTGCATTAAATATAACATCTTTGTTCTTTGCTAAAGAACCCAACAGTTTTGCGCCGGTTTCACCGGCTAGGTTTCGCAACGGCTTTCAGCCTTGCATGCGACCCGCTTTTGGTGGCAAAAGCGGGGCAAAACCATTGGGCTGTTTCAGCCTCGTTATTGTCTCACCAGTCAAAGCCAACAATGGCTTGGAAAACTCCCTTCGGTCGGCCGCTCTCTTTATTAATTTTTAAGGAAGTCGCTTAGGCTCGCTTCCAAGCCTTGAATTGTTTTTTTGACATTCGCCAATCAGGACGCTGAAAATGCCCAAACCCATTTATCCGGGTATACCCCTTTGTAAAACTGATTCAGGCTAATCAGGCACGGACGGGCCATAATGTGCTTACGAAAACGCCGAGGCGTTTTCCTTTCCCGGCTTTGCTTGGAGCCTGGGCAGATGTTCGTGCAAAAGAGGCGTGCTTGGCCGCCGAAGCTGTGTGACGAGCCAAAGCATTGGGGATGCTTTGGCGAGGAGTTCTGCAGGCGAGCCTGTTTTTGTATCAACATCTGCGCCAAGGGAAAAGCAACCGCCGGTCAGTTTTTCTCCACCCTTTTTGCTGACTCAAAAAGGGTGGTCGCAGAAAGCTACGAAGTAGCGTGCGAAATTTGGTTTTTTCCTAAAGAACGCCTTGTCTTATCTCGTCTTCATATTCCGGAAAATACCGGTTTATCACCGGTAATTCGAATTGGCGCATTATACTTGCCGGAGGCTCGCGCTCTATCAGAAATTCGAATGAACGCCGCAGAAGCTCCTTCGGGCTTATCTTACCTGCGGTGAGTTGTTCGTAATAGCTCTCGGAGAAAGTGACCTTATATTTGTATTCTCCTATCTCGGCCAGGAATACGTAGTCTGCACTGTCCTCATCCGATCTGGCTATCTTTATCGCTTCCATAGGTTCATTATATACTTCCGGTATGCCTGTAAAAGAGGAGCTAAGGCCACCTTACACGCAGATACGCGTAGACGAACATCTGGTGCTGAGGCAACTGCAACCTGAAGAAGCCCAGGAATTGTTTGATTTGACGAAGAAGAATTGGGAATACCTGAAGCCCTGGATGCCGTGGCTGGAGGATAACCGCACGGTCAAAGATTCGGAAAAGTTCATCCGTTCGGCGCTGGACAAAAAGAACCAAGAGATTCTTTACGGCTACGGCATGATATACGACGGCCGCATAGCCGGGCATATGAGCATAATGCATCTGAAGGATGAGATGTACCCGGAGATAGGCTACTGGCTGGATAATGAGCTGAACGGGCGGGGGCTGACGACAAAAGCGGTCAAAAGATTGACAGACTTCGGTTTGAACACGCTTGGGCTGAAGCAGATACTTATCAAGGCTCTGCCGGAAAACGGCGCCAGCAACCGCGTGGCTGAAAAATGCGGATATGTACTGAAGGAAACTAAAGAGTATCCGGGCAGGGGTCCGATGAATGTGTGGGTTGTCAGAGGATGAAAAAAAGCTTGGAAAAACTCTCTCCGCAGGAAGCCAGGCTTTTTGAGCACAATTTCGAATCGGCCTGGAAAGCTGTATATGAATCCAATCAAACCTATGACAGGTTGCAGAAAGCCATAGCCATGCTCAAGAAGATAGAAGCGATCAAGTCCGGGCCTGGGGCCGAAACTGCCAAAGAAGCTACAAAAAGAGCCGGAACCCTAATAAGAAAAGCCAGGAACACCCACGCGCAAGCGGTCAATGAAGCTATGTATTACTCAAATTTGGACGGCGAGGGCAACCCGCTTTTACCTGAAAATATAAGCCGCAGACCGGGGCAGAAAGAAGAACCCGAAAGTGAACAACCCCGGCAGGAGACTGCGCCTGCACATATGGAAACACCGGAAGAAAGGCACAGAAGAGGCTTGGAACAGATACGAAGTGGCAACCGCTCGGAAACGGAACCTGTCGATACGGCTCTGGCAATGACGCCCAGATGGCTCAAGGGCAGGGAATAACCATGTTTAACCGCTGAGCGCGTTTGTTTTATAATGTAGCGAATGGCTGAAAAACTCGGAAGCAAATGGCGCAAAGGCATAACCATCGCCACCTTCGCCGCACTGGTCCTGTTGATATATTTCTCGCGTGAGCAGATAGCGGATACCTTTAACCGGCTTTTTGAAGTCAATTCGATAATCCTTATATCGATACTCATATTCCAATTCATCAACCATCATGCCTATACCAAGCTTTACCAGTCGCTTTTCAAAATAGTAGGTAAAAAACTTAAATATTGGCCGACGTATAGGATATCTTTGGAAGTGAACTTCGTGAACAACGTCTTTCCCACCGGCGGTGTCACGGGTTTTTCTTATTTCGGCCTGAGGATGCAGAAGTTCGGCATCAACGCGGGCAAATCTACGCTGGTGCAGATGATGCGGTTCATCGGAGTTTTTGTCTCTTTCCAGGCGTTGATATTTTTAGGCCTTATATTTCTTGCCATAGAGGGCAGGGTGAGCAACTTTACCATACTTGTAGCCAGCTCGCTGGCCACTTTGATAGTGGTGGGAACCGGGCTGACCGCCTACATAGTGGGTAGCAGGAACAGGATAGACGCGTTCTTTACATGGGCGACGAAAGCGGTGAACAGGGTCATCCAGGTTGTAAGACCGAAACACCCGGAAACAATAAGCGTGGCGTCTTCGCGCAGGATGTTTTTAGACCTGCACGAAGATTACAAGATAATCAAAAAGAACTACACCAAGCTAGGCCCGTGGTTCTGGTACTCTTTGCTGGCCAATGTGGTAGAGATAGCCAGCGTGTATGTGATTTATCTGGCCTTCGGCCATTCGGTCAACCCGGGCGCCATCATCATAGCTTATGTGATTGCAAATTTCGCCGGTATAATCTCGGTCCTGCCGGGAGGGGTAGGAATATACGAAGGCCTGATGGTAGCCGTACTGGCGACAGCCGGCGTCCCGCCGGGAATCAGCATCCCAGCCACTGTCATGTACAGAGTGCTTACCTCTGTAATACAATTGCCTCCAGGATATTACTTTTACCAGAAAGCCCTGGATGACACCGGCTGGGAGAAGCCGGAAAAGAAGAAGAGGTAAGCCATGATAGGCACCGACCCATCGTTCAGCGTCAGCGAGTTCGTAGCGGTCTTTAACCAGTCGCTGGACATGATGTATCCGCGCGTCGGGATAGTGGGTGAGTTGGCGAATTTCCGTATCAGCAAAGGTCGCTGGGTGTACTTCGACCTTAAGGATGAAGGCTCCAGCGTGAAGTTTTTCGGCAGTGTGCGGGCTTTGCCCGGGCCTCTGAAGGACGGACTGAACCTGGAAGTCTTCGGCCAGCCCAGACTGCACCCGCAATACGGCTTCTCGGTGAATATATCGGCAATGCAAGTAGTGGGCGAGGGCTCTCTGGCAAAAGCCCAGACCCTGCTGGCAAAGAAGCTGGAAAAGGAGGGCCTTTTCAGCGCGGAAAGGAAACGCCCTTTGCCTTATCCGCCGGTACGAATAGGCCTGATTACATCTGTAGAATCAGCCGCTTACAGTGATTTTGTAAAGATTGTGAACCAGCGCTGGGGCAATATAAACATCGAGCTGGCCGACTGCCTGGTGCAGGGTCTGGAAGCACCGGCCCAGTTGGTAAATGCTATCGAGCATTTCAACCAGATGGCTGATCCGCCCGAAATATTGGTGCTTATACGCGGTGGCGGTAGTGCGGATGATATGTCTGCCTTCAGTACGGAACAGCTGGTACGGGCCGTAGCCGCCAGCAGGATTCCGACATTGGTGGCCATAGGCCATGAGCGCGACGTAAGCCTGGCCGAGCTGGCCGCGGATAAACAAGCGAGTACGCCGAGCAACGCGGCGGAACTACTGGTACCGGATGCCCACCACGAAAAGTTGCAGTTGCAGGAAGCCAAGAAACACCTGTATCGCTCCATACGCGACATTTATGCGGTTAAAAAACAGGAAACGGACGCGACCATGGCGGGCATCAGCGAAGCTTTGAATAATATACTTGTCCAAAACGAGCTCATGCTCAAGGAGAAAAAACTGCTTCTGCGAGCTCTGGATCCATATGCTCCTCTGGGCAGGGGTTTCGCACTGGTCAGAGGGCCTAGGGGTGAGCTTATAACATCGGTAAAACCGGCTAAGAAAGCCGGTAGACTTTCTATCGAGTTGTCTGACGGCTCGGTCAGCGCAGAGGTAACAGATAGTAGTTCGTAGATAGTAGTTAGGAATTGTGAAGAGGTAATTGTAAAATATCAGCAATGGCAAAGGAAACTAAAACTTACCGCGAACTGAAGAAAGAATTGGACGAGATACTGCTGGAGCTGGAAACCAATACCGACGATATAGACAAAGCAATCGAGCAGTACAAGAAAGCCCAGGACATACTGGCAAAGATTGAGAAATACCTGGACAAGGCGAAGGCGAAGATAGAGGTCTTGAAACCGCCTAAATAGCGATGATATACGCGTATCTGGTATTTGTCGTACTGGTAGCTTTGTTCAGCATAGTGATATTGTTCGGGGCACCGTATCTGCCGACGCTGGGCCCCCAGCGAAAGGCCGCCCTTGACCTTTTGGACCTGAAGGAAGGCCAGGTGCTGTTTGAACCGGGTTGCGGCGACGGAAGAGTGCTTGCTGAAGCGGCCAGGAGGGGTATAACTGCCGTAGGCGTGGAACTTAACCCTTTGATGGCGCTGGTAGCTTTCATAGTGACCTTCCGTTATCGCAAGAATGTCAAAATAATCTGGGGCAATTTCTGGACCAAACAGTGGCCGGAAGCCGACGGGGTATTCTTGTTCCTGATGGACAGGTTCATGGACAGGTTCGACAATAAAATGCGCGAAACCCAGAAAAAGCCGACCAAAGTAGCCAGCTTTGCATATAAGATAGCGAAAAAGAAACCGCTAAGAGAGAAAAACGGTGTTTTCCTGTACCGTTATGAATAGATTAAATTGTGTTAACATAAGAACTATGAAAATCAGACAAAGCGAGAGCGGTGTCGTAAGCGGCATGTTCATATCGCTTGTAACAGCTGTGACATTGCTGGTTCTTACACTCGGTTTTGCAGGGTGGGCTTTTGTCTCGCGGCAGGATTACAAGAACAATGCAGACAAGAAGATAGCCGCCGCGGTGGAAGTGGCAAAGAAGAACACTGCCGCCGAAAAGGACAATGAGTTTGTAGAAAAAGAAAAGTACCCGCTCAAATCATACAAAGGTCCGGCTGAGCTGGGTTCCGTGTCGTTTCTATACCCGAAGACATGGAGCGCTTATGCGGACACCGGTACTACCGGAGGGGATAATTTCTTCATCGCTAATCCGGACCTGGTAAGCGGCGCCGACGATGCGCTTTCCGCTCTGAAGATAACCGTGGAGGATGAGCCCTATAACGATAGCATCACCCAATATGACGGCCAGATTGAAGACGGCAAGCTGAAAGCTAAGGCATATTCACTGCCTAAAGTTCCATCAGTAGTGGGCGTGCGCTTCGACGGGGAGATAGAAGACGGCCAACCCGGCGCGTTAGTGATATTGCCTATACGCGATAAGTCGTTGCTGATACATTGTATGATTCCGGATAGGGTTGGGGATTTTAATAAGATTATATTGCCTAACTTGTCCTTCAACCCCTAACAATCCTCGTAGCGGCAACCTGCCCGGATGCCAAGCCTCCGGCACCGTTGCCTCTTTGGCTCTAGCGAAATTTTCTTCTGTGGGGCTTCTATCGCCGTACTATATGTACGCCTCGGTCAGCTCCTCAAAGAGAAATTCCACCATAGCTCAAAGTACGAGGATTGTTTCTTGCAAAGTTTAAGTGCGCTACTCGCAGAGAAATCGCACCTGGCACTCGCTTTTGAACCAAGCTTTTATCAATCGGTCAGCTCCTCGAAGAGAAGAGAAACTCCACCATAGCCTAAAGTACGGGAATCGTGAGAAAATTTGTCGTTATGCTTGCTGTGCAGTTGTAACCGCGTGCTAAAATTAGAATGTATCTAACAAGGGGCGCGAGGTGCAATCGAGCACAGAAGACAAAAACATCCAATCCTCACCGGACCAGCTATTGAATTCTTTAGTCCGCGAGCTGAAAAGCCCACTTATATTGATAGCCCGCCATGCGGAACTGGAAAAAGCCGGCTCAAAAGATGCCTCTGCTTTTGCCTCTATCCAGGGTGTGGCAGAGAAAACTCTGCAATTGATTGACAGCTATCTGCTGATGGCCCGGGCGGAATACGGCCAGAAAACCTTTCCGATGGAAACGGTAGGCGTGGGTTCCGTGATACACGAGGTCGAAGAAGACCTCTCGGCGTATGCCCGCGACCATCAGATTGATTTCGCCGCTGATGTAAAAGATGGCAATGTAATGGCTAACCGCGATGGTCTCAGAGCAGTCGTCTGGTGCCTGGTAGAGCTGGTAATGGCGCAGAATGACGATAAGGAAAAAGGCGCCAGGAAAAGAGTAGTCATAAGGACGCGCCGGGAGAAACAAAAAGTCAGTATATCGGTGCTGGGGAACCGCATCAGCATAAGTAACAAAGACATAGACATCGCGCGTAGTCAGCAGGGCATGTCACACCTGGCGGGCGGCAAAATAGCGGACAGCGGTATCAGGCTGGCCATCGCGGACGTATTGGCAAGTTCGCTGGGTTCCAACCTGCAGGTAAAGCGGATAAACGGGCTGAAGGGGCTGAGTTTCGACCTTGCGCTCAGCAGTCAGCTTCAACTGATTTGATATGAGCAGTATAGACATAATGATAGTGGAGCCCTTCCAGGACCTGGCTGAAGTCTTATCAACCGCATGCAGGAAAAAAGGTTTCTCAACATGCACGGCGCAGACGGCGCAGGAAGCCGTGCACATGGCTGACAGGTACTCGCCGAAAATAATAATCCTGGAACTCATCATACCCAGCCACAACGGGCTGGAATTCATCCATGAATACCGCTCATATCCTGAGTGGCTGGATACCCCTATCATAATCTATAGCCACATAGCCCCGAGTGAGCTGGGTATGGATGAAAAAATGCTAAAAGAAATGGGCATAACCGCTCATTTTTATAAACCCACGGCTACCTTAAGCGAGCTCATAAAGACTGTGGAGACTACATTTGAGTCAATCAATATCTGATTTCGCTATAGTCCTCTCCCGCACGGATTACGGCGAAAAAGACCGGATATTAACCATAATAACCCCCGAGCATGGCAAGCTCAGGGCTATCGCGAAAGGCGTTCGGAGTGCTAAAAGCCGGCTGGCAGGCGGCATAGAACTCTTCGCGGAGAACAAGCTGAACCTGGTGCGGGGCAGGAGCGAACTATATACCGTTACGTCCAGTCGCATGCACCGATATTTCGGTGATATTTCAAAGGATATAGATAAGTCCATGTATGTATATGACTGCCTGAAAACCGTAAACAAACTTTCGCCCGACCATGCGGGCGGCGAATATTATCTCGCCCTCGTGAAACTGCTGGAAGCACTGTCCGCCGGAAAGGTTCCACCGGAGCAGATAAAGATATGGTACGCATTGAAACTTCTGGACAGCCTGGGTTCTACACCGAACTTCAAAACCGATGGAGAGGGGAAAGATTTGCAGGAAAATTCGGCATATCAATATGATTTTGACAAGCATTGTTTCTTTGCCAAACCAGGCGGGCCTTACGGGGCAGACCATATAAAGCTGTTCAGGCACCTGTCGGCCAGCCCGAAGCCCGTAGAGGTAAAGGGGCTTGATGACAGCCTTGTTTTTTCTTCGGGGCATCTGATAAATACGGTGCTCACCAATCAAATATAGTTGCTAACAGATAGATTTAGCCTGCACTTTGAGCTATAATCAAGCCCAATGAGCAAAGAAGTTAAGTTGGAAGATATTGTTTCGCTTTGTAAGCGCAGAGGGTTCATATACCAGGGTTCTGAAGTTTACGGCGGTCTGGCCGGCACGTGGGATTACGGCCCTTTGGGCGTGCAGTTGAAACGCAATATCGAGAGTCTTTGGTGGAAGACATTCGTCGAAGACCGCGATGATATGTACGGCGTAGATGCATCAATACTGATGAACCAGAAAGTCTGGCAAGCTTCCGGCCATGCTGAGGGTTTTAACGATCCGCTGGTAGAATGCCAGAACTGCAAGGCACGCTTAAGGGCTGATCATATTGAAAAAGACAAGTGCCCGGTCTGCGGTACGGTAGGCAAATTCAGCGAACCGCGCCAATTCAATATGATGTTCAAAACTAATGTCGGTCCGGTTGAGGATATTCCAAAATTCAAATTCAATGAAGATAATTCGGTAAAATCTATTGAAACATTGGATTTTATCCATGAAATTGATTCAAATCAAGTAGTTAAATCTATAACGAAGAATGATCCTAGTGTTAGCTATCTTCGGCCCGAAACGGCGCAGGGTATATTTACCAACTACAAGAATGTTTTGGATAGTTTTTATCCCGACTTGCCGTTCGGTATAGCACAGATAGGCAAAGCGTTTAGAAACGAGATAAGCCCGAGGGATTTCGTATTCCGCTCCCGCGAGTTCGGACAGATGGAAATAGAATATTTCATCCCCGAAGCTGACTGGAAGAAAGAGTTTGAAAAGTGGGTCAAAGACATCCATGACTTTTTGGATAAACTAGGCCTGCCTAAAGATAAAGTACACGAGCTTGAGGTTCCAGCTGATGACAGGGCGCACTATAGCAAGCGCACGATAGATTTTGAGTTCGACTTCCCGCACAAGCGCGACGAACTTCTGGGCCTGGCATACCGTACGGATTTTGACCTGGGCAATATTCAGCGGGCTTCTGGTAGGAATATGGAATACCGACCAAAGGACGGTTCCAAGCCGTTCGTACCGCATGTGATAGAGCCCAGTTTCGGTATAGAGCGCGCCGTGATGGCTGTGCTGACTTCAGCTTACCGGGAAGACGAAGTAGAAGGCGAAAAGCGCGTCTATCTAGCCCTGCCGGAGCATTTGGCCCCTGTAAAAGTCGCTGTTTCACCGCTACTTAAGAACAAGCCGGAATTGGTCAAAAAGGCCCAAGAAGTTTACAAAATGCTGAAGAAAGAATTCGGCAACGTCATGTATGACGACAACGGAAATATCGGCAAACGCTACCGCCGGCAGGACGAAATTGGCACTCCTTACTGCGTGACTATAGACTTCGACACTCTGGAAGACGACACCGTAACCTTACGCAACCGAGACACCACCAAACAAACCCGCATCAAAACTACAGATATAATTTCAAAAATAAGAACTTAAAAATTGTTATGAAATGGCCGCATGATTATTTTGAAAACGGGTACGGGTATATACGTCTTGAAGACTTGAAGCTGGGCGAATTGCCCAAGAACATAAAGGTTGATGGAAGCGAGCTGGTCATAAAACAGGAGTTTCATATATCGCTGGTTTGGGTCGGCAGGCTAAAAGAAATGGTAAATGAGCCGGACAAGGAAAAAATAAAGAAAGAAATGATAGCCGAGTTCGAACAGTTTACCAAGGAACATCCTATGACAGACTTTGACTTGACCAAAGAGCTACGCCTGGTAAATAAAGAGGGAAGAAAAAGCGTGATAGCCATGGCCGAAGTACCGGGGATAGAAGCGTTTTTTGAAAGACTGAGCCGTAAGTACGATGTAAACCTGCCGGTACAGCCTACGCATATCACGCTTTATACACTGCCAACGGACAAGATAGGCATAGGTATATTGTCTTATGGCGAGCTGGATGCGTACACGGAGCCGATTGATTTCCCTGAGATTCAGGACATATTGAAAAAAACCTAGATGAGCTTGTTCTCTTGGGCAGGGGTCTGCCTGGCTTTTTAACTACAAATGCTATGATTAGTTGATGAGCGATACGCTGATAGCAACCCTCGGCGGTATAGCCGCTATGCTGGGCTGGGGTTCCAGTGATTGGCTGGCGGCAAGAAGCAGTAAAAGATATGGAACATTTGAAACCAACCTGGCCGTTCAATCCCCGGGGCTTCTGATAATGGCTCTCGTTTTGCTTTTTTATCATCAGACTTTGCCTTCATGGCCGGTCATGTCGCAGATATTCCTGATAGGACTGATGTTCACTACGGCCTACCTTTTGATGATAAAAGCTTTTGCGACCGGTAGTGTAGGTATCGTAGCGCCTCTGACTAATACTTTTCCTTTGACAACGCTTATTCTGGTGATAGCTTTCGGCAATAATGTATTTTCGGCATTACAGATACTGGCAATGCTTTTGATAGTAGTAGGCGTAATTTTTCTGGCTTATCAGAAAAACGTTAATAACATTCCTCTTAAAGTTTTGCACAAGGAAACCTTTCTGGCTTTGGCTTCGGCCGTAATCTGGGGTACGTCCTTTTTCATATCGGACAATGTGATAAGAGAAACATCCTGGCAAGTGATAATGGCTACTATAAACTCAACGATGGTATTCTTTGCACTGCTGTTGATAGCTTGGACTGCCAGGGGCAAGGTTATAAGATCTATCAAAAATGTTTCTAAGAACAAACAGGGGATTGCTTCCGGCGTTATTTTGACTACTGGTTCGATAACTTTTTACGCTACCGCACAAAAAACCGGTAGCGTGGTCATACCTGCCGTAATAGCATCCTCTTCGCCTTTATTAGCATCTATGCTGAGCGCGATATATGACAAAGAACAACTGTCCGTACTAAAAAGAATCGGCGCTCTTATCGTAGTGAGCGGGATAATCATTTTGAATATCGTTTGATTTTTGGGTGGATTCAGTCAATGAAAAAGCCGGGTTCGGGCGTATAATTAGTTCTTAGAACAAAAAGAAAATATTAAAACCATAAATAATAAGGAGGGGCGATGCTAGACGATTTAGATATAGCGCCGACAGTGGCCGTAAAAGACATAGAGGAAGCAAAAAAATTTTATGAGGATAAGCTGGGTCTGAGCGGTGAGGCCGACTCGGGCGGAGTCAGGTATAAGTGTGGCAATTCGTATCTTTACGTTTACGAGTCACCGCAGTATGCCGGAACCAACAAAGCTACCTACGCCGGCTGGAGTTCGCCGGACCTGGACGCCACGGTAAAGGAGCTGAAGTCAAAAGGCGTGACATTTGAAAAGTACGACATGCCTGATGTAACGCATGACGGCGATATACACGTCATGGGGGATACTTTCAGGGCCGTATGGTTCAAAGACCCCGACGGAAATATATTCGCCATAGACGAAAGGGAATAGCGGTCAGAATACTTAGCGCCTGTCAGGCATGATGACGGTCATGTGTGCGGGTCTTTGTATGCCGCCGGTTGTGTTGAATGGAGGTTCTGCAGGATCCAGGATACCTTTGATTCTTTTGGATATCTTCGGATGTTTCATCGGGTTTCGTTTTCCTTGCAGACGGTGTGCGATCGGCATAGCACCTGAGGAGATGGCTTCTTCTTTGATGCCTTCTATCTCACCTTCTACTTTTTCTGCTTCATCAATAGATACTGATCCGTAGTCTGTAATGATTTTTCGCACGAAACCGGAGTATCTTCTTTCTCTCAATCCTCCTTGGAAATCTGCTATGAAATGATCAATCGGAGGGTGCCCGCTAGCTTCTAAAACTTCCTGCAGGTCAAGGCACTTGAGCATACGCTCTCGGTCCGAAGTGTCGGTAAGCCCAAAACTGGCTACGGCACGGATTTCTGGAGAGTCAGTCATGGTTCTTCGCACAATATCAAAGGTGTGCCGGAATTTTGCGGCATGTTCAGGGTTGAATCCTAAACGGGCAACTTCATATAAAGCATCAAACGCTTCGTGAGGAGCGGACTTTGCATGCAGTTCAAGGCTTGCCTTGAGAGCCGTACTCCATGCAGCAGTTATCTCCATGATGAATATGTTTCGCGCCTGTTGCGGAGTCAGATTAGTCTTTCCGCCCTCGCTTGGAATCGTGGCCTGATCCAGATCATCTTCAGGGAAATAATCCTGGCTGGAGGGTAGGCCCTGGACCATCCTCATCCATGCGCCGGAGGTAAGGTTTATGGTATCTATGTCCAGTACCGTCTTTTGAAGTTCAGCGGTGAAGTCCTTCAATAATTTGTTGGAAAGGCTTTCGGAACCGGGGAATTGTTGACCGTACACCTTTGAATACATGAGTATGACCTGGCCCGTTCTATAAAAGTCAAAACAAAAATCCGGATCTTCAAGAGATTTTGTAGCAATCTCGGAAAGACCGATTTGGTATTTTCTATTATTCATGACGGTGGCACTGCCATTGCCATCCAGGCTGAGATTGGTTGATAATTCCAAGTAGCTTTCTTCGGCGGCTTCATTAAATGGCTGTAGGGTATCCGCTTTTTTGATTCCTTCCACTATTCCTACCAGTTCCGGGCGGGGGCCTGCGGGTTTCTGTGTAACTTCAGCTTGGTCCGCGCTACTGGGTCTGGCAGATTCTTGCGGTTGTGGTGCTCTCTGCTCATCAGCCTGAAGCTGGGCATAACCTGAAGCATCCTTGATTTCTACGCCGGAAGGCATGGATAGCGATGTTGAAAGTTCATCCCCGTCGCCGTTTTTTAAGCTCTTTTTTATCTTTCTTAAACCCTGGAGCGCGAGCTCTGGATCCAACGGAGCAAGCTCGCTGGAAGTATGGCTTTCCTGGCCGGGCTTACATGCTTGGACTGCTTCCAAAGCTTCGGTTATATCGGGCCTTCGGACAAATATGGAATCTTCGGCAGAAGGAGCCGGTTCATGGGAATTATGCAAAATCGATGGCTGG
>DASSOT010000073.1:0-9871 GCA_035700225.1 Saccharimonadales bacterium (SeqCode) | reverse complement strand
CATAAATAATGGTCAAGCCAATGCACTCGGTCACTAAACTTATTTTGACGCTCTAACTGTGCCTCAAATTCTTCTTCGGTCTTTGGCTTTCTTTTCATCAGAACAAGCCCGTTTGATTCTCCTTGATCAACTATTTCATGTTGCAAACGGCGTCTTTCAGCCTCCCTATGCACGCTTGTCCTTGTTATCAAAAACCCGGATAGATTAACTATTTCTTCGTTGCTGAGGCGAGAACCGCCTTTGAATTCTATGCGCTTTAATTTTTCACTCATGAAACCAATGCTACAGC
The DNA here is from genome assembly GCA_035700225.1 of Saccharimonadales bacterium (SeqCode). Lineage (GTDB taxonomy): Bacteria > Patescibacteriota > Saccharimonadia > Saccharimonadales > 2-12-FULL-41-12 > JANWLD01. The sequence continues at coordinate 9,582 of DASSOT010000073.1, read as the reverse complement.
AATATAAGGACCGGGAAATGAATTGCCGGTTAGCATGATTTCGCTTTAACTATTCATATACCGTTTATGGTATTTTCAGGCCAAAATTACAGTCTGTTAAATTTGCGCTCAAGAGGTAATTCAAGTAGTCTAGAAGTAGGAATGAGCACAAAAACTACCTTCGTGGTCGGCCTTCAATATGGCGATGAGGGCAAGGGCAAGATTGTCGACTATCTTGCGGAGAAAAGCGACGTCGTCGTGCGCGGCAACGGCGGCGCAAACGCAGGCCACACTATCGTCCTGAAGAACGGCAAGGCTCTGGCACTACACCAGATACCCTCCGGCGTTGCCTATGACGATACTCTGAACATCATAGGCAACGGCTGTTTCCTGGACCCGGTAAAGCTAGCCGAAGAAATCAAAGATGCCGAGTCAAAAGGACTGAAAATAACCCCTGAAAAGCTGAAGATAAGTAAAGCGGCGCACCTTGTATTGCCTGTTCATAAACAAAAAGACGCCGAACGCGAAAGCGGAACGAAAGGGCAGGGCACTACAAAGTCCGGCATAGCCTTCGTGGCATCTGACAAGGCTTTGCGCGAAGGCATACGCGCGGAAGCAATCGCGGAATCAACCCGCGAGGACTTGAAAAAACTCGGCGGGGAAGAGTTCGCCGAAGCATCATCCAAACTGCAGAATTATCTCTGTGACAGCGTCGAGCTTGTCCAGCAGGCCGTATCTTCGGGTAAGAACATACTGGTGGAAGGCGCACAGGCCTTCGGCCTGGACATAAACCACGGCAAATATCCTTATTCGACCTCTTCTGACACCACTGTTGCAGGCTTGATGAGCGGAACCGGAATCAACTACAAACAAGTCGGCAATGTCATAGGCGTAGCCAAAGCCATCCCGTCAAAAGTCGGCGGCGGACCGTTCGTCACGCGTATAAGCGATGACAAGCTTGCCGCGCAGGTACGCGGCGAAAAAGGCAAGGTAGACAGTGAGTTCGGCGCGACTACAGGTAGAGAGCGCGAGGTAGGCTACTTGGACCTGGTCGCATTAAAACGGGCCGTGGAAGTCAACGGCGTAGACGAGATAGCTCTGACCAAATTCGACTGCATCAACCGCTACGGAGCGACCACAAAGATAGCTGTGGCATACGAGTTCAAGGGCAAGAAAGTAACCAGCCCTCCAAGCTCCGGCGTAGAGTTATACATGTGTAACCCCGTTTATGAAGAGTTTCCCACTTGGCAGGACGATAAATCCCCCGAAGCGGAAAAATACCTGAAATTCATAGAAAAATATTTAGGCGTTCCAATAACCATGCTCGGTACGGGGCCTAACCGCGAAGACCTCGCACTGCGCAAATAACCAGCCTCTCCTAAAACCTTTCCGACAAACATTTTTTGCGCAATAAATTTTTTCAAAGAAGTAAAGGTGCAACTAAAACGCGCGATAGCGTATTTTAGTTGCGCGAAGTGATAAATACCCGGTTTTAAGATATAATCACTTTGAATGGATTTTTTGCAAAAACTCGAAAAAGCGATAACAAAAAATGACTCTTTGGTCTGCGTAGGACTGGACCCCGACACAGATAAAATCTCCGAGGGGTACAAGAGCAAAGACAAACCGCTGTTTGAATTTAACAAGTCCATAATAGACGCGACCCGCGGCTCGGTCTGCGCATACAAGCCGAACTCGGCTTTTTACGAGGCTGGCGGGGCAGGCGGCATCCAGGAACTCAAGGATACTTGTGATTACATAAAGAATACTTGTCCGGAAATACCTATAATCCTGGACTACAAGCGCGGCGATATAGGTAATACGAACGCCAAATACGCGCAATTCGCCTTTGAATATCTGCGGGCGGACGCTGTAACCCTTCAGCCCTACCAGGGCGGCAAAGCACTGGATGCCTTCTACGGATATAAGGATAAAGGGCTGTTCATCTGGGCCAAGGCGTCAAATGAAGATTCCGGCGAATTCCAGAACCTGGAGATGGAGGGCAGACCCCTCTACGAGCATGTTGCCAAAGCGTTCGTGGGCAAGTGGAACGAGAACGGAAACATTATGTTCGTGGCAGGCGCGACCTATCCGCAGGAGTTGAAACGCATACGCGAAATAGCCGGAGATGATACCCCCATACTGGTTCCTGGTATCGGAGCCCAGGGCGGCGACTTGGAAACCATGCTAAAGGCCGGCCTGAACAGCCAGGGCAAAGGCCTGATAATCAACTCCTCCCGCGGAATAATCTACGGAAAAGACCCAGCCAAAGCCGCCGAAGAACTAAAAAATCAAATTAATACTAGTAGCCAATAAACGATGCATTTTGATAAGTACGGGAATCTAATATTAGAAAAGGCGGAAGCTGGTGATTTTGAACGTGCACGAACTATAGATCAAGCCTTAAATCCTAAAGGCGGGCTAAGAAAAGGATCCCCTGGAGTAAAAGGCTGGGAAGCTAACAGCGTGGGTCGGGCAATGATTGATGCGGGACTGACGCCTAGAAGAGAAGATTTAGGGGGACATTTTAAAAAAATACCGCTTCCGGGCCGGGTTGAAACTTTTATAGTCCTTGGAAAACTCACTAATACAAAAAGGGGAGACCTGGTCATAAGACATGATGAAATCGATGAAGTCAGGCAAGCCCTTGACAGTAGTGAAATTCAAGATAGATCACCTGGACTACTTGAAATATCTCCTCAGGAGCTTCTCACAGAAATCGACGAAATGGTCCAGGCTGAAACGGCCTGATTTTTTCTTAAGTAATTATTGATTCCAGTTTGTTCTTGGATATGGCTTCTTTGACTTCCATGGCCAGGCGCCTGCCTACGCTCAGATTCTCGCCGTACATATAGCCGGAATAGGGAGTGAACATAGTGCCCGGGCTTCCCGGTATGCGCATGCTTACGTCAAACACATAGAGCTTCTCTTTAGGCGGGCCGGGCGTGATGGCGCCTTGCAAGGCGAACGGGCCTATCATGCCGGGCGGGTAGTGCTTGGCTACGCTGGCAACGAACTTTTCGCCAGCCTCATATGCCTTTTCTACCAATGATTCCTTGATGGTCACGGCAACATGGCCATTCTCTATATATTGCGGGCGGACATGCTTCAGAACTTCAGTCTGTTCCGGCGCGGTCAGGCGCAAAAGACCGTCGATGTTGGTCTGCCGGCGCGTATCTGTGCCTAAAAGCTCCAGCTCGCCGGTAACTGGGGAGTAGAAGAAATTCAGGTTCAATTGCGGTCCGAGAACGAACTCCTCGATAATCGCATTATCCAGGCCTTCTTTGTCGATTATGCCGCCATCCAGGCGCTTCTTGGATTCCGACAGATATTCTTCGTAGCTATTGACCAGGAAGAAAGCTCTCTCGTAGCTTCTGGCGGCTTCGGCGGCTTTGACTATGACCTGGCAGTCTATGTCTTTGGGGTCCTTGAACTGCCGGGGTATGTTGATACCGGCTTCCTGCAGTAAGAAATACTGGTTCTTTTCTTCGTCTCGCTCTTCTTTGCGTACCAGCACGCGGTTGCCGATGATAGGGACGTTGAAGTCGTTCTCTATCTCATGAATATTGCAATAAACCCAGAAATACCTGCTATGTACGAATACTACGTTCAGCTCGCGCAATTGTTTTTGAACTTCCGGCTTGGCAACGTCGGAAAAATCATCGACTTCAATGATGTGGTCGACACAGCCCTTATTGCCGCGGGTTTTGTAATACTTGGAAAATGTTTTTGCGCGGCTTTTCTGTGCTACGACCACTGTCTCGAAGCCTTCGTTCTTGGCACCTCTGCAGACATCAAGCGCGCTGTGGCCGCCCAAAGTACCTATGCGTATATTCTCAAGGTCATAGCCGTCTAACAGTTGCGATTTATCAATTGCCATTTATCAGAACTTTCTTCAGCTGGTCCGTTTCTATAGCCTGTTTTATCTCGCGGGCGACCCTTCTGCCCGTGCTCATTGGTTCATTGTAGCGCAAATCGGTGTAGGGTGAACCGTTTATGTACGGATTTGTGCCGGCCACGATACGGGCGGAAATCTCAAAAACATAAAATTCCAGTTCCGGCGTCACTATGGTTTCCAGACAGAACGGTCCAATCAGACCGCCCGGCTCCAGCTCCCGGGAAACTTCAACCACGCGTTCGCCCATGGTAAAGATTTCCGGCAGTAGAGACTCCCTCACCACGACCGGCATATTTCCCATAATGTTATACGAGCTTTCAATACCAAGGTCCAGTTGGTCCTTGGCGCTTATCCTGCCGATTGAATCAACGTTGGTCTCGTAGCGCTTATCCATGCTCATTACTTCCAGCTCATCGTTAAGCGGGGAGTAGAAGTAATGCACATAGACAGGCGCCCCGACTATATATTCCTGGATGATGTATTTGCGGTCCTTATACGGTTTTATCTTTTCGTAGAATTCTTCGGCTGTCTTGGCCAGGAAGTACCCTTTGCCGCCGCCGGCGCCATAAAATTTGATGATGCAGGGCCCATCGATATCTTCCGGCTTCTTATATATGCGCGGCAGAGTGAGGCCGGCACTAGCCAGCCAGTCCCTCTGCTTGGTCCGGCTTTGTTCCCAGGGCAGTATGCGCTTGTTGCCATAGTATGGCGCATGGGATTGGTTCAGCGCTTCCAGGTCGGTATATGCGCTAAAGAACGAGCCGTGCGGTACCAATATGACGTTCTCGTCAATCAGCCTCTGCTCAAGGCCCGGCAGGTCTTTGAACGATTCCAGCTCGATTATCTCATCTGCAACCTTAAAAGACCTGTAGGGCTGGATATGGCCTTTCTTGGCGATTATCATGGTTTTGAAGCCCTCGTCGCGCGCTCCTTTGAGTATCTGCAGGGCAGAATGGCTTCCTAGAGTGGCAATCTTATAGTCCGAGGTCTTGTGCTTCATATATTTTTAAGAGGGTTATCTTGGATATTAAGACCATATTATACCTTTGATTGTGCTTTTTTTCTACACTTTTAAGGTTATCGGGGTGTTATTATAAACTTTCGGATGAAATTTGAGATTACAAGCAGGAGCAAAAGAGCCCGGACAGGAGTCATAACCACGCCTCACGGCATGATTGAAACACCGGCATTCATACCGGTGGGCACCAAGGCGGATGTAAAGACACTGGATATCAAAGATCTGCATGAGCTAAAGGCGCCCGCTGTGCTGGCCAACACGTACCATTTGTATCTGAGGCCCGGTCCGGACCTGATAGAGAAGTTCGGCGGGGTAGGAGAGTTCATGGGCTGGGACGGTCCGACCTTTACCGACAGCGGCGGCTTCCAGGTGTTTTCTCTCGGTTTCGGCCTGGAACATGGAGTAAGCAAGGTTTCAAACATCTTCCCGGCAGAAGAAAAGCAATCGCGGGTCCTGTCAGGGCAGGACCCGAAGCCGAGAAAAAAGTTGTTTAAGATAGACGAGGACGGCGTCAACTTCGTATCGCACCTGGATGGTAGTAAGCACCGCTTCACCGCCGAAACATCCATAGATATCCAGCAGAAACTGGGCGCGGATATAATCTTCGCTTTTGACGAATGCACATCGCCGCTCCATGACAAGCAATACACCGAGCAAGCTATGTTTCGAACACACGATTGGGCAAAAAGAAGTGTTCAGGCCTGGACCAACAGAGAAAAACAGGCTCTATACGGGATAATCCAGGGCGACGCCTACGAAGATTTGCGCAAAAAAAGTACGGAATATATTTGTTCGCTCGATACTCCGGGCATAGCCGTTGGCGGTTCACTGGGCAAGTCCAAGAACGACATGTTCGACATACTGGACTGGACCTTGCCCATAACACCGGAGGAAAGACCCAGACACCTGCTAGGCATAGGCGAGATAGAAGACTTGTTCACCGCAAGCGCCCGCGGTATAGACACGTTCGACTGCGTCAGCCCGACCCGTATCGCGCGCAACGGGAGCGTCTATGTAAGTCCTGCGGAAGGCGGCAACCCGAAGAATAAGTTCAATATCAACATTCGCGCACAAAAATACGCCCAGGACAGCGGGCCTATAGACAAGGACTGCACGTGCTTCACTTGCTTAAACCACACTCGGGCATACATCCGACACTTGTTCGCAAGCGGCGAACTGCTAGCCATGCGTCTGGCCACCTTGCACAACCTGCATTTTGTCTTCGGCCTGATGGAAGACATCCGCGGAGCTATCAGGGGAGACAGCCTGAAAAACCTTATGTCCGAGTGGGGTATAGATGATAAAATATAGTAAAGGAAAGAATTTGAAGAAAAAAACAAACACACTGAAGCCATTGCAGAAATTGACCTTGTTTTTCTTTGATAGGCCGCGCAAGACGGCGCTTATTTGGCTTGTTGTAACCCTTTTCGGAGTATTCTGCTATACCACCCTGTTAAACCGCGAGGGCTTTCCAGCCATACAGACTCCGTACGCTTTCGCTAACGGCACCTACCTGGTGAATGACCCGGCAAAAGTCGACAGTGAGGTTGCCAAGCCTATAGACGAATACCTGTTGAAACAACCCGATGTAAAGACGGTCCAATCACAAGCCCAGGGCAATTTTTACTCTATAACCGTCGCCTACAAAGACAACACGGACGCCGTCGCCAGGTCGCAACAACTGCATGATGAAATAACTGCTAAGAAACTGATTCCGAAACAGGCTACTTTCAGCCTTGATCCGTACAAGTTCGGCTTCAGCGACCGCGGAGACGACCTGATAGTTTCATTTTATTCTTCCAAGCCGGTACCCACCGCAGAACTCGCCGGCAAAGCCGAAGAGGCCGCCGGCTTTTTGAAATCAAAGAACCTGCCTCTTGTGAAAAACCTGTATGTGATAAATCCTTTCAAGACCGCGACCAACCCCGTTACGGGGAAAATGCAGACAGCCCAGCAGTTGTTTGACCGTTACGGGGAAAGGACAGGAGATGAGAATAAATTTTTCAGCTCGGTAGCCATAGGCTTCAGCGCCAAGAAAGGTGCCGATAACCTGAAGCTGGATTCTCAAGTCCAGTCCGCTATAGACGAGATGGAAAGGCTCCCGGCATTCTCCGGTTATAAGGCCAGCATCAGCGCCAGCTATGCTCCCCAGATAAAGGCGCAGATAAGCGAACTGCAAAGGGTACTGCTGGAAGGACTGCTGGCCGTGCTTATAATAGGCTCGCTGGTGATAGCCGTGCGGGCATCAATCCTTACGGTCATTTCCATGGTATCTGTCATAGCCATAGTCAACGGCTTTTTCTATATGATAGGTTATACGCTTAACACTATCACTTTATTCTCGCTGATACTCGGTTTGTCGCTGATAATCGACGATACCATAATCATGGTCGAGGCTTTGGATGCCCAAAGACGAAAACATAAAAAAGCAAGCCAGGCGGTTGCTGTCGCGACGGGCAAGGTCAGCCGAGCAATGGTGTCTGCTACATTGACCGCGGCGCTTAGTTTTGCTCCGCTCATATTCGTCGGCGGGATTCTGGGCAAGTTCATAAGAGCCATACCCGTCACCATAATCTCGGCCCTGATGATAAGCCTTATGGTAGCCTTCATCTTCATACCATTGTTCGCTAAATTCCTTCTGCTTAGCAATACGAAGGTCAACAAATCGGAATCAACTACATTCAGGCTGGAGCAGAAACTGGCCGAGCTTATCATCCGGCCCATGCTTGCAGTCCGACACTCCAGGAAAAAACTGGCAGGTATAGGCATGGTAGCCGTGATGGTAGGGTTCGTTTTCATAGGCGCCGGAGGTTATCTTTTTACCAAGAATACGTTCAATATCTTCCCCTCCAGCAAGGACTCAAACGAACTGAGGGTAACGCTAAGCTTCCCCTCCGGAACGCCCATAAAGCAGGCCGAGGGGACGGCGGACAGGGCAGATAAGATAGTAGGGGACCAGACCGGAAGTAATTTTTATAAAGCATCTTATTATGGCGCCGGGGATGTAAGGACAGCAACACTTTCCGTAAAACTTATTGATTATAAGGATAGGAGCGTGACCTCGCCCGAGCTTATAAAGGCGCTCGATGAAAGTTTTGCCGGTTTCCCGGGCGCAAAGGTAGACATCGGCCAGATAGACCCTGGCCCGCCGCCAGCCGATTTCTCGGCGCGGATTGATTCGGGGCAGAACCGCACTGCCGCGCTCAAACTACGCGGAGACATAGAAAAATTCCTAAAAAATGCGGAGCTTAAGCGTCTGGACGGTTCGATAGCCAGGATAAAATCAGTAAAGGCCGGTAACAGCGATATCTATAACCGTGAAGATAACAAACAATACGTTGAAGTAAACGCCAGCTTCGTAGACAACGATACGACCACTCTGGTAACCCTGGCCAAAGATGCAGTTAATAAAAAGTTTCCGCCTTCAAAAGTCGCATCGTACGGCCTCAAAAAAGACAGCTTGAATTTTAACTTCGGGCAGGAAGACGACAATCAGAACAGCTTCAAGACATTGGCCTATGCATTTCCGGTCACATTAGCCGTCATTTATGTATTGCTCGTATTGCAGTTCAGAAGCTTCCTTCAGCCCCTGCTTATATTTATGGCGATTCCGTTCAGCATCTTCGGTATAACCCTGGGCCTTTATGTGACGGATAACGCCATAAGCTTCTTCGCTCTACTTGGCTTCTTCGCCCTTATCGGACTAAGTATCAAGAACACCATCTTGCTTACGGACTATGCGAACCAGTCCATGCGGCGGGGCAACGGACCCGTCGACGCCATACACGAGGCGCTAGGGGAAAGGTTCCGCCCGCTCATAGCCACCAGCCTTACGGCCATAGTTTCCTTGATACCTTTAGCCATAACCAGCCCGTTCTGGCAGGGCTTGTCGGTGGTGCTTATTTTCGGGCTTCTTTCCAGCACATTTTTGGTAGTAACCGTGTTCCCGTACTACTACCTGGGCGGTGAATATTTGAGAAGATTATTTCAAAAAAATAGATAAGCTTAAGCATAAAGTTACCTTTTATGGTGTATTTTCTCTGTTCTTGATGTATTAAAAAAAGAAAAAACTGAAAATTGGCGAATATTGCAAGAAAAACGTTTCACTGGTTTTATCAAGGTGTTAATGTTTAATTGAGCATAACTTAACCTTTAATCCCATGCCCAGCCTCGCACAACACAGACCAGTTCAAACCCCGCCGGCCCCGGAAATAACGGGCGAGCTTGAAAGCGGCCTTGAAATAACCCGCGCCGGTCTGGAAGGACAGGGAATAGTACCTGTAAATGAAATCTCTCTGACGGATTCCGGTCTGGCGGTTTACAGGGTGGACAGGGCAAAGACAGACGGAACGCTGGAAGACGTGATAGAAAACGGCTCGGTCAGCCCGACAGAAGCGGTGAGCTTGACGCTGGGGGCGCTCAAAGTAGTGAACGAGCTAAAAGCACAAGGTCTTGTAGCGCACGGTGATATCAGCCCGAAGAACGTGCTTTTTGACAGGGCGCATGAAACAGGTGCCATCTCCGGGTTCCATAACACAAGACTTGGCAACGAAGCACTGGCAATGATAGGGGTTGAGCCGGTACTGATAGGCGACGAGGAGCTAAGGCACCCGTTGCATCTGGACCCGTCCTTTACAGCTCCGGAAGTAGTGGGCGGAGGGCTTCCAGACAGCTCCAGCGATGTATA
>DASSOT010000072.1:0-17604 GCA_035700225.1 Saccharimonadales bacterium (SeqCode) | reverse complement strand
GTGGCTTAAGCGTTTTGATATACTTAGACTTAAGCGGGAAAACCATATATGGGAACAAAAAAACAAACGAAAACAATATTAGGACAAATCAAGTTCCTGGCAGTGGCTTTTTCCATGTTAGCTCTGTTTGTAGCACCGCTAGCAAGCGCTCTTACAACCCTCTCGCAGGGCTACTATACGCATGACAAGCTCTCTCTAGGTTCTCTTGTCAGCCTGGATAATGAAGCCTCTGACCAGGTCAGTGCATCTACCAATGCCAACTCCGACAGTTTACTCGGCATCGCAATAGACACCGGTAACTCTCTTCTTTCACTTACCAGCGAAAAAGGCAACCAGGTACAGATTGCAACCAGCGGGACTACTGACGTGCTGGTATCGGACATAAATGGCGACATACTAAGAGGCGACCATATAACCGCCTCGCCCATAAAAGGCGTGGGCATGAAAGCCACCGGCAACACCAAGGTCATCGGCATAGCCCAGGAAGACCTGGCAAAAAACAACCCCAGCGAACAGAAATATAAGAGTAAAGACGGTACGGAACACACTGTGAAAATCGGCCAGGTTCCGGCCATACTAAATGTTTCATACTACTATAAACAGCCGGACAAGACACTGATTCCTTCTGCCATACAGAACATTGCCAATGCCCTGGCCGGCAGAACTGTAAATACGGTCCCCATACTCATAAGCGCCGCGATATTCATTATCACTATCGTTGTGGTTGTAAGCATAATCTACTCCATGATAAGGAGCAGTATCATATCGGTCGGCAGGAACCCGATGTCCCAAACGGCAATTTATCGCGATCTTATACAGCTTTCCGTACTGGTTATGGTTATACTAGGAGTAGCTCTAATATCAATTTATATGGTGTTAACGAAGTTCTGATATGACTTTTTTGCAAATATTCTTGCTGTTAAACCTGTTCCTGATAGGTGTGCTGACGTCCATTGCCGTACGCCATGCCCTAGCCCACTTCAAACCGCACTCGCATGATGCAGAAACACACAAGCCGGGACAGGATATCCGCCTGCCCGCGGCAATGAGGGAAAAACTGCTTGATGAAGCTCAGGCCAACTTTCATCTGATGCTTCGGCGTTCTGTCAAAGACCTTGAGAAAGACCTGTCTGAAACAACCGCGAAGATTCACACAACGCTGGAAAAAGAAGGAAACGAAGCGATAAGCCACCAGATAAAACTTTATCGGGAAAGGCTGGACCAACTGCAAAAACAGACTGAGGAAAACATTTCCGACATTGGCAAGGACCTTTCCGGCCACCAGAACGCCTTGAAGGAAAAGCTGGCCGAAGAGGTGGAAGCGGAAAAAAAGCGTCTTGTCCAACAGATAGACACCAAGCTTGCAGATGCAGTGGGGTCTTTCCTGACTGAGACCCTCCAACACGAAATAGACTTGGGCGCCCAAAGCGAATATCTCAAAAAAATGCTGGAGGAACACAAGGCCGAAATCGCCAAAGAGGTGTCAAATGAAAATTAAGCTGGACGGCAGTGTTTCATCCCCGCAGAACCTGAAGGCCCTGATACTTGAAATGCGCGACTATGCCAGATGGTTCTCGCAGAACGACGTAAAAAAACGCCTGCACGCAAAGGGAGCGTCGGACAAACCTCAGTTATCCGTCGGCGCCGAGAGCCTAGTCAGTGAAATTAAACCCCTCGACAGGAAAAACCTGGACGAACTTATATCCGCGCTGGAGGATCTTGAAGATAGCGCTCCGCGGCTGACTATCACTTTGGCGGCTCCGCCAGCGAGCGGGCTTAAAAAAATGCTCGTATCATGGTTGCGCGAAGAGATTTCCCCCCACATATTAGTTACTTTTGATTTCAGCTCTACCCTGCTCGGGGGAATGGTTGTTAGATGCGGAAGCCGTATTTTCGACTGGTCGTTGCGCAAACAGATATTGGATGAACGCGGACGTTTTCCGGAGGTTTTAAGAAATGCATGAAGACCAGACATTTCAACGTCTGGTAGAGGCAGACAATCTGACCGGCGAAGTAGTATCCTCCAACAGCTTCATGGTAGAGGTAAAAGGTTTGGAAGGTGTAAGACTCGGTGCCCAGATACTCTTTGAGGACGGCCAGCGCGGTCTGGTCCGCGAAGCCTACAAGGACCGGGTGGTCCTATTTAATATAGATTCTGAAAAAATGGAACCGGGAACTCTGGCAGTCGTAGAGAATGACGAACTGGAAGTACCGGTAGGAAAAAAATTGGTCGGAAGGGTCATATCCCCCATGGGCGAGCCGCTTGACGGCAAAGGAGCTATCAGGGGGACTGCATCATCCGGCATATTTAATTCGGCGCCGGGCATAATGGAGCGTAGTCCGCTTAACGAACAGTTGGCCACCGGTGTCACGGCTATCGATATGTTTTTTCCTGTGGTGCTGGGCCAGCGCATAGCAATCCTGGGCGACAGCAAATCCGGCAAGAGCACGGTCTTGAACCAGCTTAGTGCGAACCAGGCCGGCACTGACCGTATTGTAGTTTACGTGTTGATAGGAAAACGCAAAGTAGACATTGCCAGCCTTTTAGCACAGCTCAAATCTTCGGGTGCCATGGAACACACCATAGTAGTATTAGCGGATATTTTCGACTCCCTGACCCAGTCTTATATAGCCCCTTACGCCGCCTGTGCCATGGCCGAGCACCTATGGAACAATGGCCAGGATGTGATAATCGTATATGATGATCTGACCAGCCACGCCGAAGCCTATCGCCAGCTCTCGCTACTTCAGGAAGTCGATCCCGGGCGCGACTCCTACCCTGGCGACATTTTTTATGCGCACTCGAGCCTTTTAGAGCGTGCCGGCAAACTAAAGAAAGATAACAAGACATTGACCGCACTACCCGTGGTGGTAACTCCGAACGATGATATCACCTCATATCTTTCCACCAATATCATGTCTATTACCGACGGACAGATAATCCTTGACTTGGGCATCTTCCGGCAAGGCATACGGCCCGCGGTAAACGCCGGTTTGTCGGTGTCCCGCGTCGGCGGCCAGGCCCAGACCGTGCGCCAGAAGCGTCTGACAGGCACATTATTTCAGAAGCTCGCCAAATACCACCAGGCCGAGGAATTTTCCCACTTTGGCGCCAGACTTTCCCACGAAGCCACCATCGACCTGACGCTCGGTAAACAGATTTATGAAGCTCTGAAACAACCGCCCGAAGAACTCCATTCGCTGGTAGAGCAACAACTACTTCTGGAAACCATACTGCTAGGTGAAGGCGAATCTGATATCGATATAGCCGGGCTTAAGGAATCGGTCAAAGCTGTCAGCCCCAAAGCCAAAGACGAAAAAGATTTTGACCGTTTGGAATCCGAACTGCTAAAGAAGCATGCTTCCGGTACCGAAATCAAAGAGAAGCAACCCTCCAAGACTAGAAGCAAGTCCGGCGAAAAAACCAAAAAGACCCAGAACGGAGATGCGAAATGAGGCGCGCTAATGCTATCAAAAAAGATACTGAACAGATAGGAACGGTGAAAGACCTTACCGGAGTGTTTGAAAGTGTCGCCAGTACGCAGGTAGCGAAAGTCAAAGACAAGGTCGCTCTCTCCAAAGATTTTTTCCAACTGCTTTGGGGCCGTTACAGTTCAATCAGAATAGACCCTGGTTCACGCATAACCAGCCGGGAGCAGGGACCAAAAAGCGATAAGAAGGTTTTCGTAGTCATCTCGGCCGAGTCCGGCCTGAGCGGTGATATCGACTTGCGACTCATCGAAAGCATGCTTCAAGACTATGACGCTAAAAACACCGATATCATAGTCCTGGGTTCACATGGCGCCAACCAGCTGACGCAACGGGGAATCCCTTTCAGCAGATATTTTCAGGTTCCGGAAAGCGACAGGTACATAGATGTCAGCCCGGTCATAGACGCTATCATGCCTTATGCAAGCATAACGGTGTATTACGAAGAATACGTTTCCCTCGGTGTCCAGGATATAAAGACGATAGACCTCATATCCAGAATGCGCGACATGAGCGAGGAAATAAGTCCCGACGAGGACATAATTACCGATGAAGATACCATATTCGAACCATCGCTGGATGAGATAGCCGAACAGATGGAAATGACTATGATGACCTTGGCCTTGAGTCAGACCATCCTTGAATCCAGTCTTGCCCAGGCGGCCAGCCGTTTCAATGCCATGGCCGTAGCCAAGGAACATGCTATGGACCTATTGAGTGATTATAATCTTGAGTTTCATCGGGCAAAAAGGGCTGAAAGCGACCGTCGAATGCGTGAAATCATGGTTGGGATAAAGAAAAAAAGAAAAATACGCAGAGGGCGCAGATGAGCAAACTTAAAACTGGCAAGAAAAAGACGAAGGACACCGGCGAAGCAATAGGTGTAATCCAGTCCCTGAACGGCCTCGTCGTAGAGGTCGAAGTGCTCGGCGAACAGCCGGAGGAAAAAGAACTGCTGATAGTTGAGGATTGTCCGGATGTCTTTTTGGAAGTGAATTTCTTTAGGGACGGCAGTGCAGTTTGCATAAATCTGACCAGCAGTCGCGCTTTGCGTTGCGGACAAAAAGTGTTCAGAAGCAAAACAAAGGCTTCTGTGCCTGTCGGCCAAAAAACCCTGGGCCGGGTATTCGATGCACTGGGCAACCCGATTGACAATGGGCCGAAAATAGACGAAAACCGAAAAGTCACCAGTGAAGCTACCGGAACTAAAAGCTACCGAAGCAATCAGAAACTTGAACTGCTTGAAACAGGGCTTAAGGTCATAGACTTCCTAACCCCTTTCGTCAAAGGACGCAAAATAGGTATCGTCGGGGGTGCCGGTGTCGGCAAGACCGTGCTTACCATGGAGCTGATACATAACGTGACCCGCTCGAAAAAAAGTTTATCCATCTACTGCGGCGTCGGTGAACGAATCCGAGAGGGAAACGAACTTTATGAAACATTGAAAGAAACCGGGGTACTGAAAAACACCGTGATGTTCTTCGGACAGATGGATTACACGCCCGCCATAAGATCTATGGTCGGCCCAGCGGCGGCAACGGCGGCTGAATATTTTCGCGACGAGGAAAGCCGGGACATATTGTTCTTTGTCGATAATATCTATCGTCATATCCAGGCCATGACCGAGCTTTCCACCAACCTGGGGCTTATCGCATCCGAGGGTGGTTACGCACCCACGGTATTTGCAGAACTTCGCAGGCTGGAAGACAGGCTAAGCTCCACCGAAAAAGGCACCATCACATCTGTCCAAGCAGTATACATACCAGCCGACGACCTATCCGACCCGGCCGTGCAAGCTATTCAGCAACAGCTCGATTCGGTGCTGGTACTTTCACGTTCCGTAGCCGAGAGCGGTATACGTCCTGCTGTGGATTTACTCAAAACTACCTCTTCCCTGCTCACCCCACAGATAGTTGGCGAACGCCACTACCAGCTCGCTGAAAAGGTGCAGGCAATAATGCAAAAATATGATTCTTTGAAAAATATCATCGCTATCGTGGGTGAAAATGAGCTATCGGCAGGCGACCGCGTGGATTATGAGAATGCCAAGAAACTTATCACCTTCTTTTCCCAGGATTTCTCGGTGGCCGAACATCTGACGGGCAAACCCGGGGAATACTTCACGCTTGAGCAGACCCTGAACGGCATAGAAAAAATACTGAGCGGCTCCGAGCCTTCCGGCGATGACAAAAGCATGGAAGATAAGGATGATAAAAATGATAAAGAAGATAGCGGCGAAGAACAGAAAAAAGAAGACGATGGCGGCGAAGGTAAATAGCCGGTATATATATGGGGCATAAAGAAGAAGCCGATGAGCTGACCGTCATAGCCCGGGCGCCCTTTCATATATATTATGAAGGTCCGGCCGAGGTAGTTACGGCCACCAATAAGGTCGGCCAGTTCGACATACTGCCTGGCCATGCCGATTTCTTTTCCATATTATCTCCCGGCGAAGTTTTGATAGAAACCAAAGCCAAGTCCGTGAATTTCGATATCTCCAACGGTATAGTAGCCGTACGCGATAACGAAGTCATGCTGTTCGTAAATATGTGAACGCCACTATTGCATGACTATGTAGTTGAAGCTGTAGCCGCCGGCGGACAATCCACTGCCACCTATGCTGAAGCTTCCTGAAGAAGAGCTTCTTACATAAACATTGGCCGCCCTGCCGACGGGTGTTATCACTATTCTCGGCGTAGTGCTGTAAGACTTCCGGAAGTATACGGTCGCCAACGTACCACTTCCTCCGCCGGCTCCAACGCCGACGAATACTGTTCCCGCAGAATCATTGCCACTGATCGAAGCCGACCCAGCCGCCGAACCTTTGCTCAAACCTGGGGTCGCGCCGGTCGTGATAAAGTGTCCGCCGAGCTGGATTATACTGTCCGCCACCAGGTTGCTTATATGCAGAGTACCTACGGACAATTGCCCTCCTACGGATATGTTGCCTGCTATGTTAGCGGTGTTGGCGGTGAGCCCTTGTATGCGCGCTGTTCCTGCTACTGCCAGGTCTTTTCGAACGTTAAGGTTGGTGACTGTACCGTCGCCGTTCACGTTCAGGTCGCTCAAAGAAGTCTTGCCGGCCTGTAGCTGGGTCAGGCTGGCGTCTTGGGCTAGGAGCTTCCTGCTAAGGTTCAACTGGCCCCCTATGCTTACGTCGTCGCCGATTTTGACCGTACCGTTGAAACGCGCATTGGGATTGACTATAAGCTCCACCCCTTTATCGCCTATGTCCGAGCGTTTGACACCAAGCTTATCAAGCGCGCCCTGGCTCAAAGCGACTTCGGGCTGATCTTCCTGCTTATTCCCTGATTGGTTTCTGATAACAAAAGTGATTATTACCGAATTAATTACCAATATTGCGACCACCACTGCCAAGCCTATGAATGTCCCTTTATGGCTCGGACGATAAGTACGACGTATATGTTTGTTAATCTTTGTTCTTTGAGCTTGAGAAGACGAACTGTTTGAAGACTCGTGCGCGGACGAGTCCGTATCAGCCTTGGGTTTCAGTACTTCCGGTGCCGGCGTTTCCTTATTTTGATTTTTTGAAGATGGTGAATCGGCCATCCATTAATACCTTTCAATCCCTGTAAGTATACCGCTTAAGTTAAACTCCGACAAACATTAGGCCCTCAAAAGCTCTCGCTGTTTGCAAAAACACCCTATTTCGTCAACAATTAAATATATGTTAAGGCGTTTTGTGCGAGGGTCCGCTTTGCTGTTAGCGATCGCTGTTTTAAGCGGCATGATAGCGTCCGTGGCATACGCCGATACTATTGAGTCGCCAAATTATAAGTTTGATGAAAGTACTCTGGGACCCGGCGGCATAGTACCTTCCAGTTCGGCCAACTACCAAGCCACTCAATCTGTTGGCGACACTGCGGTGGGCAATTCGGCATCGGGAGGTAGCGGACATCAGATCAATGCCGGCTCCATTACCACTGCCGATCCTTCCTTGACCTTTACTATAAATGACGGCAGTCCTACTTTCGGCAGTTTCTCGGCCACGGATACGGCCACAGCGACTACGACATTCTCTGTTTCAAATTACACCAGCTACGGCTATATAGTTGCAATAATAGGCGACCCGCCCACCAACGGCGGACATGTTATCCCAGGCTTGTCGACAACCGGTCCTTCGACAGTCGGAGAAGAACAATTCGGCATAAATCTTGTTAAGAACGCTGATTTCTGCGGTACTGGGTGCGACCTCGGCGCAGACCCGGACCACGGACAATTCGGTTACGGTGGAGCGGCTACCAACTACGATACTCCCGGACAATTCCGGTTTGTCAGCGGCGAAACCATAGCGGAGGCCCCTAAATCTTCCGGTATCACGACCTATACCATCAGTTATATGGTCAACGTCAAAGGCCTCACTCCGGGCGGACAATATTCCAGCTATCAATCACTTATATGCGTAGCGACCTATTAGTCGGGTTAACGAAGTTTTCCACAGAGCTAAACTATAGTTGACTTGTCTTAATGCTTATGTTACTCTCACAGCAGTAACTAAAAAATAAAAACATAAAAAAGAAAAATTAAAAATGATACAGCAACGTAAACTCACGCAGTTTTTAAGCGGATTAGGGGCGCTTGCTCTTATTTTTATAATGGCATTGCAAATCTTGCCGACTGACAAGGTGTACGCCAATGCGATAACTAATATAAAACTGACTCTGCAGACAGGCACCACACCTAGCGACGTCGACAGCGATGGAATAGATGACGGTGGCTCAATGCCGGGCGGAAATGCCAATCATTATTTCCAGTTCAGCGTACCCAGCTCTTCGAATGTAGACGCCATACAATTCAAATACTGTACGACTGAACTAATACCTAGCACCGGCAATACGTGTACAGCCCCGACAGGTCTGGACAGTAGCACATCCACACTAGGGCTTGACGCCGGCACTGGCTGGACAATTACCAACCAGACCGCGAATACCGTTACCGTAAGTGGCTCGGCCGCTAACCTTTCTGGCAACAAGACTTTCAGGCTTGACGATGTAGTCAACCCCACTACCACTAATGAAACGTTTTACGTATACATTGCTACGTACACCGGCGGTACCAGCGGTACCTTGACCGATGACGGCAGTGCCGCGGCAAGCACTGCGACACCGATTCAGCTCACCGGCACTATGCCCGAGTCACTTGTATTTTGTACAGGTGAAACTATCAGCAAGACTGGCGGAGTACCGGATTGCACCACCGCTACCAGTGGCGATATATCTTTTAACCAGCTGTTTGATCCGACTTCTACCGCTCATGCTACTTCCCAGATGGCGGCCTCTACTAATGCCGGCTCGGGCTATGCCATAGCTGTCAACGGCCCCACGCTTACATCCGGCTCAAATACAATAAGCGCAATCGGCGGTACTGCCACCTCAAGCACGCTAGGCACAAGCCAGTTCGGCATGAACCTGGCGGTAAACACCACGCCAGCCGTAGGTTCTGCCATTGACCCCGCTTCTAACGGTACTAACTATCTGGCTAATGCTCAGGCCAACTTTGATACGGCCGATTCGTTCGCCTTTGATGACACCGGCAATAACACCGTGGCCGCCAGCGACAATGGCGGGACGGCCGGACCTACTGACTCACAGATATACACGGCTTCATATATAGTGAACGTTCCTGGTAGCCAGCCTGCCGGTACCTATACCACGACCCTTACTTATATCTGTACACCCACCTTCTAACCGATCCTTCTGATACCTGTGGATTTCTCTTTGCTTTTTTTAGCGCGCTTGTGCTAATATTCTGGCATGAGTGTGAGCGGGAAACGTTTGCATCTGTTAATCACAAAGCAGAGACAAGTAAAAAAACAAAACACATTAGCGGCACTACTGACTGTCTTCACTTTTTTTGTAGCCATAAGTCTGCCCTCCCTGCTGATAGCAACTGTTACTGCGGCAAATATTACATCAAGGAGCCTAACCCTGCAAACCGGCACCACACCTAGCGATGTCAACAGCGACAGCATCGATGATGGCGGCTCTACGCCAGGCGGTACTGCCAATCATCTATTTACATTCACCCTGCCTAACGGTTCCACCGTTAACTCAATCAGTTTTGAATACTGTACAACCGCGGACATAGACATAGGTGGCACATGTACGACTCCGACCGGGCTGGATACTACCGGTGCTTCTTTAGGTGCTACCAGCGGTGTAGCGGCCGGTTTTGATACCATCACCGCCACCACAAACGGTAAACCCTACCTAAGCAGTAGCGGCGGAGTTACCACTGACGGTAATTCTTCAACCATCCGACTGGATGACATAGTTAATCCGGATGATACGAACTGCGGAGGAGACCCCAATTGTACTTTTTATGTACGTATAACTACCTATACTTCAAATAACGCTACTACAGGCGCTACGGATGCGGGCACGGTAGCCGCCGCGACAAATACTCAGATCCAGCTCACAGGCACCATGCCCGAGTCTTTGATCTTCTGCACCGGTGGAACCATAAGTACGACCAGCGGTATTCCTGACTGCTCTACCGCTACTAGCGGAGACATCACTTTCCCCCAGCTGTTTGATCCGACCTCGACCACTTCGACTACTTCTCAAATGGCGGCCTCTACTAATGCCGGTAGTGGCTACAGCATAACCGTGGAAGGGCCTACCTTAACCTCAGGATCCAATACCATACCTGCCATAGGAGGTACTGCGACAACCAGTAGCATAGGAACCGGACAGTTTGGCATAAACCTGGTCGACAATACAACCCCTAACGTAGGTTCAAATATCGCACCCGCTTCCAACGGCTCGAACTACAAAGCTAACGCTAAAGCTAACTTTAATACCGCCGATTCTTTCGCCTTTGATGACACTGGCACCAACGCCATTGCCGCCAGCGATAATGGCGGTACGGCCGGTCCAACCGATTCTCAGATCTATACAGCGTCATACATAGTAAATGTGTCCGGTAGTCAGCCGGCAGGCACTTACACTACTACCTTAACCTATATCTGTACGCCTACTTTCTAAAAGGTATGAAAAAGACAATTTATCTGACCCTTCTAGGATTAACCTTGTTGGCTGTTGCCATAAGTCCTACGGTTTCAACGGTTCTGGCGGCTAGCGGAGCCGGAAGCGGACAGGCGCTGGAAATAGCTCCACCTCTTGAAAATATATCCGGTGATCCCGGCGAACAAATCATATTAAAGATACAGCTCAGGGATGTAGCCAAGACCGATCTGATAGTAAGTCAGGAAATCAATGACTTCGTAGCAAACGGAGAAGACGGCACACCAAAGATTCTTATCGATAATAATGAAGACAACCCTTATTCCATCAGGGATTGGGTGAATCCCCTGCCTTCTTTCACTATAAAACCCGGTGATATACAGACTGTGAAAGTAGTTATCAATATACCTAAAGATGCTTCTCCCGGAGGCCATTACGGTGTCATCCGTTTTACAGGAACACCGCCTAAGCTAAAAGGCACCGGCGTATCCCTTTCAGCAAGCTTGGGGACTCTGGTCCTTCTGCGGGTAAACGGTCCCGTGAAGGAAAAGTTATCGATACAGGAATTCTCGGTCAGTCAGAACGGCAAGACGGCCAAACTGTTTGAGTCTCCGCCGATAGATTTCGTCGAAAAAATTTACAATTCAGGCAATATCCACGAAGAGCCTACGGGCCATATAACCATCAAAGACATGTTCGGAAAGACGATAGCAGGACTGAACGTAAACCTGCCGCCTCGCAATATACTGCCTGCCAGCACCAGGAAGTTCACTCAACCACTGGACAAGACAATACTGGGCAACAAGAAGCTTTTTGGACGTTATACGGCCGATTTTAAGCTTGTATACGGCTCAGGTAAGAATAAAGATGTGGTAAACACCCAGATTTCCTTCTGGATCATACCATATAGGCTTATCGGAGCCATTGTACTTACGCTGATAGTTCTGTTCTTCGTCTTCAGGTTCCTCATCAAGCGCTATAACCAGCGAATTATCAAAAAAGCTCAGAGCTCCCAGAAAAAATAAAATCAACAATAGCTAACAACAGTCCGAAGACGTAGCTTTTAAGATTGATAAGATGTTATAATATATATGCTTAAAAGCTAGATAAAAACTAAAAACAAATGTTACACCATAGCCATAGCGGAAGGCTTCGCCCGCATGAATATACATCCTACCCTATGCTGTTTTTGTTAATCATCGTGGTGGGCATTATCCTGACTATAAGTTCAGTACGCGCTGACACTCCGGGTCCCCAAGCAGGCTCAGTAAGCCTTAGCGGGACCTTTCCAAAGGACCCGCCCAAAGTAGCCGCAACCATATCTTCTCCCCGCAACCAGCAACGCTTTACATCTTCCCCTATAACGGTTGAGGGAACATGCATAAAGGATACAATCGTAGAGATATTCAAAAACAATATATTCGCAGGTTCAACCCCCTGTAATGATAACGGCCATTATTCCTTGCAGATTGACATTCTAACCGGCAAAAACGTGCTTGTAGCGAAGATATTCGATGTACTGAACCAGCCCGGGCCGGACTCGCAAAAGATTATCGTTTATTATGACAGTAAAGCTTTGCAGGGCGCGGCTTTGCAACCATTGAATTTTGACGGCTCACAACTGCTATTGAACACTGATGCTATCTACCGCGGTATATTTCCAGGGGACGAGCTGAATATGCCTATAAATATTCTCGGTGGCACCCCGCCCTTTGCAGTTAATGTGCAGTGGGGTGATTTGAGCAATAAAATTGTTCCACGTAAGAACAATCTGGCCTTCAAAACCGGCCATGTTTATGAAAAACCTGGAACATACCAAATTACCATCCAGGCGACTGACTTCCATTCACGCGTGGCGTTCCTTACGGTGGCCGCTATCGTTAACGGGCAGACAGCGGCCAAAGCCGCCGGAAACATTTCAAAGACTTCCGTGAACAAATTATTAGTTCTTTGGCCTTTTTACACCAGCGCTGTGGCAATAATAATCAGTTTCTGGCTCGGTGAGCGCCGTGAAAAACGAATACTGGATAAACTTCCGGTGCATTACCACTCGACAAAATAAGTCTTTTCATACTCTTTAATATACTTGTAAAAAATCCTCCCAGCGTTTATGCTTTACAGGAGGTAGCGAACGTTACGTGAGAGGGTAACTACCGGTGAGGTCAACAAAAATAATCATAAGAAAAAATGTTGGTTTGGGGGTATTGTTCAAGGGTCATAATAGGCTATGGCTGTCTCTATTGCTGTTATCTATCGGTGTATTCGTAAGTATTTCTTTCCCTTCGTACCCCGCCCAGGCGGCTAGCGGTATCAATGAACAGATAAATTTCCAAGGGCGCCTGCTTAATTCCCAGGGGGCAGTCGTACCCGACGGTTATTACAATATTGAATTCAAGATATACCAGGACGGAGACGGTCAAAGCGCCGGAAATACGACAGGGTCACCTTCTGGAACCCTTAAATGGACAGAAGATTATCTTAACGACGACGGCAACGGCGTAGAGGTAAAGAACGGCTTTTTATCAGTACAGCTAGGTTCAATAACTTCTCTCAGCGGCATAGACTGGAACCAGGACACGCTCTGGCTGTCGATGAATATCGGCGGAACCGGAACTTCCTGCACCCCCTTCTCTTCCTGCAGTCCGGACGGCGAGATGTTGCCGATGAAAAGGCTCACATCTACGCCCTATGCAATTAATTCGGGGCTCCTGGGAGGGCTTTCCAGCGCACAATATCTACAACTAGCACAGGGTGTACAGACGGACGCGTCAAATAACAGCAGTCTTTATATAAACAAGACAGGCAGTGGAAATCTTATTGACCTTCAGTCATCCGGCGTAGAGTCTTTTACGATAAATAACACTGGTGACATAGCTTTCGGAACCAACGCGGACCATACGATATCAATCAATTCTGCGGCATCGGGAACAGCCGGAAATTCTCTCACCATTTCCGCTGGAAACGGAGGCGGGGGCGGTAGTGCCGCAAGCGGCGGAGAATTAACCCTAAGGGGCGGAGATGCGGCTGGAACAGGCGATGCTAACGGAGGTGACGTAACCATAACAGGAGGAAGCGGTGTCGGCACTGGTGTCAGCGGATTGGTTAACTTAGGCGCCAGCGCATTCACAGCCGTATCTGAAACTGCCTGTTCATCCGACTGTTCGATAACTCAATCCAGTGTTGATAATTACGGTTCAGTAGTCGTAAGCGCAAGCACCACACCTCTTACGATAACTTTGCCGGCGCCTACGGTGACTACTGCCATAGGACGTATCATCTACATTACAGCGGATAATGCTTCGAGTGATTTCACCCTTGAGACTAACTCGGGGCTTTCATTAGTGGCTGTAGCCATGCGACACGATACTACGGCAACAATGGTCTGGAACGGCAGTGCGTGGACAGCGGCTGGAGCCAGCAATGCAACCACGTTGCAGGCGACTTACCAAAACGGGGCCAACCCTTCAACCACACCCGAAATCAAACTTGATGCTACTCATGGAACTATCGATATACAGGATGCCGACACCAGTATAAGTTCAGATCTGTTTAACATAAGGGCAAGTAACCCTACCAGTTTAGGAACGGTTCTCTTAGGTGTCGGAGATACCGGTACGGTTACCATACGAAACAATGTGGATCAACAATCCGCTTTCCGTTTTCAGAATGCCAATGGTAACTATATCTTAAATGTTAATACCGCAAACGATTATTTCATAAACAATGGAACCACTTCTCCCAATAATGAGCTGATCAATCCGGGGTTTGAGGCAGGAGCCGAAGTAGGTGGCAATACTACATTCGGCGAACAGGGATGGTTTGGTAACTCGCAATCAGTAAGCGTTAATGATAGCGCCAATGCACGTAGCGGGAATCATGAGTTACAAGTGACTCCTAGTGGTGCGAATCTGGATGTTTACGGCGGCGGTTACTATGCGGTACAACCCGGTGATACGGTCTATTTTGAGGGCTGGGTCAAAAATTCGCCAACGGCTAACGGTACCGGCGGTATTGAACTAACTTTTTATGATAAAGATAAAGCTAACCCCGCATTTTCAACGGATTATGCCACCCTACCCGGCACCTCATATATTCTAAAAACCATCACTGCTACCGTTCCAGCAGGAAAATATTATGTCCGCCCTTCGGCCGCCGTCCGCTCTACCGCGACTACCGGTATGTATTATTTCGATGATTTTACCTTTTTGCGCAGTAACAGCCAGGCTCCGCTGATATTGACCAACAGTGTCAACTCCAGCTCAGCGTTCAAAATCCAGTCTTCTTCCGCGGCCAACACCCTTCTAACGGCAGATACGAGCAATAATATAGTAAAGGTCGGTGATGACACCGGTTCTGATACCGACACTACTGTACTTGTGGTTGATTCCGCGACATCTAACCCCACCACTCTGACTAATAAGAATGGAGGGCTTTTCTATCGCTCCGATACTAACTCTCTCAAGGCGATTATCGGAGGGGGCGTCTACGACGTATGTACAACGGCTAGCGTATGTTCCGGCTACGGGTCGGGAGCCGGTAGCGTCATAAACCTTCAAGCTTCCAGCCCAGGTACCCAGCAGATCGGCAACTTTAATATAAGCGGTACGGGTATTCTGACCCAGCTCCAGACCCAGGATGTATCGGCTAGCTCTACAAACTCCAGTAACCTTACTATCCGTACCGGCAATGCTTCCGGTGCTACCAGCAATTCGGGCAATCTGATATTGGACGTCGGTACGGCAACCGGTTCGCTCGGCTCGATACAAATCGGCCATACGGGCGTAACGACCACTATGGCTGGGATATTACAGATACAATCTGCAAATGCTCTAGCTCTTGGTAACGCCTCATCTGCTACGGGTTCTATCAGACTATATAACAATGTCGGTAGCAACTATGTGTCCTTATCCGCCGCCGGTGCCAATCCTGCCAGCTCCTGGACTCTGACCTTGCCGCAGAACCCGGGAAATTCAGGAGATTGTCTGAAGGCCTCTTCAGGAAGTGGCGATCTTACTTTCGGCAACTGTGCCGCCGGTGTTAGCGTAACTCTGCAGGATGCTTATAACTCTTCGTCGCCTGCTCTCATAACCTTGGCGAACAGTAAAAACTTTGAAATAGATGCTCAAGAAGCAACAACGGATCCAAGCGTACTGTTCGACTTGCAATGTACAAGCTGTAGCGCGAATGGTGGGCGTTTTGCCGTACAGAACGGAGGAACCGACGTCTTCACCGTCAATCCTAACGGCGGGGGTATAACTATGGCTGAGGACGTACAGATAGGTTCAGGAACAACTAACAGCACTCAACACCTGCTTCACTTAGACAGTTACGGAAATGGGTCGACCGTTGATGACGCTGGCGCCAGCTGTACTACCACATCCAACCAGGGTGCTATGTATTACAACACCTTGACCCAATCTATCCGTGCCTGCCAAGACGGTTCCTGGAACGATGTCGTAACCACAAAGGACATAGGTTTATTGATGTTCGGCGTCGTACCGGACAGCGGTTCAGCCAATCCATGGGACCTGGCCGCCAAAGTCACTGCCGGCGTGTCCGGACCCTGTAAGGTTTCCTGGGCTTCTAATACGACAGTCAACATCAGTTCCTGCGTAGCATATTCGGACGGTAAGCGTTTCAATGTTGCCGCCGTGAATGGATTAACAATAACCGGTATGAATACCACGACCCTCCGCTGGGGTCACATTTGTCTTAATAGTAACGGCGTACCAACGCTGAGTGTAGGCACCAGCTTCACGGACAGCCTGCCATCCTTCAGCGTTTCTGCACCGGTACTCTGCCTGGCAGACGTTTTGGGATCTAACTCGTCTGCTAACCGCATAGCCGGACTTTACGACACCCGGACTTTTACAACCACAGTAAAAAGCGTGGCTACAGCATCGACCGCTTTCGAGATGGGCATGCTAGCCGAAGCAGTTTCGGGAAGCGCGGATATACGACCTTCTTCCAGCGGTAGTGAGCGGCTCAGAGGGGTTATCGTGGCCAGTGATGGCGGCACATCATCCACCAGCCCGAATGTCATAATGGCAATCGCCGGGCCGGCGGAGGTAAAAGCCGCCTCCGGTACGGCCGGGGATTTCGTAAGCGGAAGCACTACTTCCGGTTATGCCCAAACTACAGGCAGTATTGCCAACAACATAACCAACTTTACTCTGGGAAATTCTGAGAATGCATTTAGCAACACTTGTAGCTCCGCCAGCAACTGTCTCGGCTCGCTGTTCCTAACCATCACTGGACCGGGCTAAGCCAATGGTCAGAAACCGAAAATTTGCCGTAGGTTTAATTTTTATCATCTTTCTTGCGGTTGGTCTTGGCCTGGGAATCTATATGGCTCTCAAGCCACGATCTCCTATACCCGGCAACATTCATAAACAACTGACCTTTCAGCCTTATATCGTTAAGGACAGCTCGCTTAAAGTCGAAGATAAGACCTATAAATATGATGCACCCCAAAAGACATTTTCCTATGTTGTTTCGGGAGCAGGTTTTGGCAAGCTTACCATCAGCCAGCAAGCCACTCCCCAATCCTTTATAGACATACCGGATCTGTATGAGAAACTAGTGGACAGTCTGAACCGATACGGCGCATTTCAAAACCAATTCGGGACCGTTTACCTGACCAAGCCTGACGGTCAAAAATCCGGGCAAACTGCTGTAGTGAATTCTAGCGGAGTGCTAATGTTCATACGATCTGAAAAAGATCTGAGCGACGACCAGTGGCGCTCGATATTCACCCGGATATCACTTGAAAAATCATAGATAGCCTACTTAACCAGCATATCCCCTATCACTAACGCTGACTTCTTGTTATAGAAACACGTTACCGTAACTTCCCATTTGCCAGCCGGCGCCGAACTGCTTATTGGCCAGTCCCACTCGACGATACCGAACTCATCGGCTTTTTTCACAATCAACGCAGAGCTTCTGTACTCAATGTCATTGCCCGTTTCGTCTTTGTATTCGACCTTTATCTGGCACTTTGATTTAGGGTTGGTTTTAATGCTGATAGACGCTTCCGAGCCTCTTTTTACCGGTGATGAAATCGTTTGTATAGCAACGCTTTCTTTCGCTTTAGGAGAAAGCTTTGGCGGTTTTATGATAGGCCGGG
>DASSOT010000071.1:0-3647 GCA_035700225.1 Saccharimonadales bacterium (SeqCode) | reverse complement strand
AGGCTCAAACCGAAAGCGGTGTAGTGTTTTTTAGAGCCTTTATTTTCGCGCTCGTTCATCCATGCCAATATCGCTGTCGCCAGGACCAGCCCTGCTACAAGCTTCAGCGTAATCAGATCGCGCACTCCGCCGATCCAGCTTGTAAGCTCCAGCGTAAGTGCCAAAGTTATGCCCGAAAGGAACCAGCGAAGTCCGGAGGTAGAGTTATTTACGCCCGCCTCATAGGTGTTACGCAACCTGCTAGCAAGTAACAGGGAAAATATAGCTGAAATAACGAAAATTGCCGCCAGCAGATATCTTATTTCCACAGTGGCCAGTGTCTTGTATGCCGGACCTAGAACATTACCGCCGAGTCCGTCTTTCGTCGCGTAAGTCAGGCTGGTGCTCAAGGTGTCCTTGGATATGAAAATTACACTCAATACTGCAAATACAAGGTTAGCGACTCCTGCGAATATGTTGAACTTATAAAGTCTCTTTGCAGTAATTGTCTGGCTTGTCGCTTTGCTGTTGTTTGTCTTTTTTACTGCGGCACTTTTAGCGCGCGTCTTTTTAGCTGTCGATTTCTTGGCAGTTTTTGCCATCTATCATCCCCCGTTAGTTATCTTGAGCAATACTATATCACAGTTTCTCTTCGGCCTATAAATCGTTAAACTGTCCCTATGGGTCGTATACAAAAATGCACTCTGGCCGGAGGGTGTTTCTGGTGCACAGAAGCAATCTACCAGGAGGTCAAAGGAGTTACTGCGGTAATTTCCGGCTACAGCGGGGGCACAACTGACAGCCCGACATATGACGAGATGCACCACTCAGACAGCGGGCACGCGGAAGCCGTACAACTGGCATTCGACCCAAAGGTAATAACTTACGAGCAGATACTGCAGATTTTTTATTACGTTCACGACCCGACCACGCTGAACCGGCAAGGCAATGACGTAGGAGAAGAGTACCGCTCGGTAATCTTCTACCATGACGAGGAACAAAAACGCATCGCCGAAGACGTGACGAGAAATTTTGCGACAAAGCTCTGGTCTGATCCTATAGTCACCGAAATAGTTCCTTTAGAAAAATTTTGGCCGGCAGAAGATTTCCATCAGAATTTTTACCGCAACAATCCACAGCTTCCCTATTGCCAGGTCATCATCAATCCTAAACTGGAAAAATTTCGCAAGAAGTTCGAATCTTTCTTGAAATAGTCAGGCTTCAAATTTAAGCCGTTTGATAAGCCAATCCCGGGGTAAAGTGCTCAGGAACCAGCCGGCCCGCGGGCCCGAATCTTTTCCGATGAGTGCCCTGTAAAGCGTCTGAAAAAGCTGTTTCGGCGCCAGCTCCGTACGGTCCTTGAAGGCATAAATAGCCTTATGGAACCATTCCCCGTCCGCTGCATCTGGGCCGGATTCTATCTTTTCAGCCAGTTCGCTGAGATATTTCTTTTCCTCCGGGCTGAACTGAGAGGCATCCGCTTTTTCCAGAATGCTGAACTTAACGTCTTGTGGCGCCCATTTATCCAGCCAGTTATCGATGAATTTCAATTCTTTCAATATGATGCCTTTTTGCGCCTTTACATTGAACGCGTGTTCGGTCCGGGCTATGGTTTCCAGCGTTTTCTGCGGGTCTTTAAGAGCGGCCTGATAACTGGCTACCAGGTGTGAAAAAGGCACGCTACTGACTACTGATTCAACGCCATTGGTGCATAATTCGATAAGGTCTTCCTCCCTCGCTGTCTTGTCGGTTTTTGCCAGAAGCTCTGCGAATTCGTCCATGAGACGGGTCAGACCTCCGATAGGGTCGAAATGAAGCAGTTTGTTGGGCGGTGCGTTCAATATGAAATAACGCATGACTTCCGAAGGTATGATGTTCGCGGCTTCGCTGGCTGACAACCCCGTGCCTTTGCTGGCACTCATCTTTTTAGTGTCACCGAACAGGTTTATGAAATCATATTTGACCGGCAGGAGCGACGACCCGCCGAATATTTTTTCAAGGATTTCTTCGCCGGTATCATATGAACCGCCCGCCGAAGCATGGTCGCGTCCGAAAGGCTCAACAGCCACGCCCAAAAGCCACCATCTGGCGGGCCAGTCTATGCGCCAGTCCAGCTTAACTTCGCCGGAGCTGTAAGATATGGTCTGCTCCCTGCCGTCTTTGTCCTCATATTTCAGGGTCTTCGCAGTCTTATCGATGCTGATAAAACGGCGTTTCTTAAGGTAACCGTTTTCGTTCACCTGCAAGGGCGACCAGTCCTTACCGAGTTTTCTATTTGATACGGTTTCCAGGATGTCTTTGATTTTCTCAACGTTATCGAGGCTTATTTCTATCGCTTCGGTAAAAAACCCGTTCCTGTATTTTTCGTGCGAACGGATGAATTCTACTTCTATCCCAAGCGAGTCACAGCCTTTTTTAAGACCCTCTATGAAGTAATCCGCGTAAGAAGATTTTCCGTCGGGCGAAGGTATGTCGCATAATGATTGTCCCAAATATTTTTCGTATTCCGGCGGTATGTTTGTAGGAACCTTCCTGAGCGCATCCAAATCATCCACGAAGTATATGTGCCTGGCTTCGCGTCCGCGTTTCCTCAGCGACAAAAGTATGGCGTCACATATGACAAGTTCCCGCATATGCCCCAAATGGTATTCGCCGGACGGAGAACCGCCGGACTCAATAAGAATCTCGCCTTCGGGATGACGGCTTATGAGCTCATCGACTATCTTTTCCAACCATTGCATGACTTAACAAGTATAACGAAGTTATCGGCCGTCAGCCAGAAACGAAGCCTAGCTTATATCAGTAACTTTGTAAGTAGTGGTGTCGTTGGGTGTAGTTATATCTACCGAATCACCGACAGCCTTGCCCAAAAGCGCCTGCCCTATAGGAGATTCGTCGGAAATCTTGCCTTCCAGCGGATCGGCTTCTACCGTGCCTACGACCTGAAAGACCTTTTCTTTTCCGCCCTTGCTCTTCATCTTGACCACGCTACCCAGCTGTACCTTTTTGCCACTTCTCGGTTTGCTTATCACTTCAGTGTTAGCAAGGATATGCTCCAGCTCGGAAATCCTGGCTTCTGTCCGTTCCTGCTCTTCTTTGGCTGAATGATATTCGGCATTTTCTGTCAGATCGCCCTGTTCGCGGGCGGTCTTTATTGCATCAGCGATTTCACCGCGCCTTGATACAAGACTGTCAAGCTCAGCCTGTAATTCCTGTATACCTGATTTTGTCATATGAAACTGTTTCTTCATCTTTACCTCCTCCCCTTGAACATGCGAATACAAGGAAATGATGACATTGATTATAGCGATAGCTGGTTAATTTGCAAGATAAAAACCTACCTTTATTTCAGCTTTTCAAGCAATTGTTGCGCGCTCACTATTTGTGTTTCTTTTGAAGTTCTTTTTTTGAGCTCAAATCCCCCGGATTCTAACGATTTTTCACTCGTAACTACACGGTAAGGTATGCCCAGCAGGTCGGTGTCCGCAAATTTTTCGCCCGGCCGCGCGTCACGATCGTCGAACAATACTTCTACGCCAGCTTTTTGCAATTTTTGATACAATTCTTCTGCTTCTTTGCTGACTTTTTCATTGGTGCCCAGCACCGCAAGATAAACCTTGAACGGTGCCACATTCTCCGGCCAGATTATCCCCTTATCATCAGCGAAC
>DASSOT010000070.1:0-11131 GCA_035700225.1 Saccharimonadales bacterium (SeqCode) | reverse complement strand
GCCCTAACTTCCGGCACGGTAGAAGACGAAGAAGAAACCAGCACCGGAACCTTGCCCGTAAACCTCACTGTCAGTATTGGTTTTGACCAGGCACGCGAGCTGGCAGTTTCACAGAAACCGGGAGCCACCGTGCAGAAGATTGAGCTGGAAACCGAAGATGGCGTAGTCGTTTACAACGTGCGCTTTACTGACAAATCCAGGGTTATCATAAATTCCGCCAGCGGAAAGATAATAACGGTAACTCATCCGGACACCAAAGACAAAGGCAAACCTGATGCGAACGGTAAAAGCGATGATAATCCCTCAAACGGCGGAACTTCGGATGATTCACCCAAGCCCAAGACCGATACCGGCGATGATGACTCCGGAAATGACGGCGGTTCCGACAACGGTGACGACTCCGGTAGCAATAGCGGGCACGACGCTAACGAAGATTAAAAAGTATCCACGGTTTGTACAGGCACTAGAATTGCGCTTATCATTATAGAGTGCAAGAACGAACGCTCAGACGAAGTTTAACCCTGCCCGTCCTGACTTTGTACGGTTTGGGTAATATTCTGGGCGCCGGCATATATGTGCTTATTGGAAAGGTTGCCGGACACTCCGGCGAAAACACCATACTTTCGTTTCTGATCGCCATGATAATCGCCACGTTGACGGCGCTGTCATATATGGAGCTTTCCAGCCGCTATCCACTAAGCGCCAGCGCTTCGATATATCTGCACAAAGCCTTCGGCAAGCGCCTGCTTTCAGTCGGGGTCGGTATGATTTTGGTTTTCGGAGGTATCGCTTCCGCGTCAGCTTTGACTAAAGGTTTCGCGGGCTACCTTAATAGTATTTTTACCGTCAATCAGACATTAGCCGGCATCGGTATGATTATTTTACTTGCTCTTGTAGCCATAAAAGGTATCGGCGAATCTGCGAAGCTCGCCGCGTTGTTTACACTCGTCGAGGTCTTCGGCCTGCTCATCATCATCTGGGCCGGGCATTCTCATCTTTCGGCGGGTGATTTTACAGCGGCATTCGGTATAGACCCGGCCATCGGGCTGAGCGGTGTTCTTTTTGGCGCCTTTCTGGCTTTTTATGCCTTTATCGGCTTCGAGGATATGGTAAATGTCGCCGAAGAAGTCAAAAAACCGCGCACGACAATGCCTTTGGCCATATTGTTGTCATTAGTTTTGGCGACGATACTCTACATACTCGTGGTAATGGTCAGCTTGTCGGCCGTAGGCGCAAGCGAACTAGCGGGTAGTTCCGCACCGCTTAACTTGGTTTTTGACCGCGTCAGCCACTTAAGCCCGGCGTACATCAGCCTCATCGGCATGGCCGCCACTATCAACGGCGTCTTAGTGCAGTTGATTATGGGTTCGCGCATTCTCTACGGCCTTTCTTCCCAGGGTTGGCTTAATAAAAGATTTTCCTATGTCCACCCCGCATACAAGACTCCCGCTTTTTCCACTATGCTAGTGGCCGGCGCAATGATACTCGGCGTGCTTGGTTTCGGCCTGGTTTCTTTGGCGGAAATCACCAGCCTGCTGATACTGAGCGCTTTCACTCTTGTGAACGCCGGTCTTGCAGTCATAAAACTCCGCAAACAAACAGAGAAGGTTGCGGTTAAGGTGCCCTTGTTCGTACCGGTTTTGGGCTGTCTGAGTTGCATCGGTCTTGTCATATTCCAGCTTTTCGGACAATAAGTTAGAAAGTTTACAGCTATAATAACGATGATTTATAAATATTGATGTATGCACCTGACCAGCCCCGCATTCCAGAACAATGACGACATACCGATCAGGTACGGCCGAAAGTTTGATGACATAAACCCGCCGCTTGAATTCAGTGAAATACCGCCAGACGCGGAAAGCCTGGTGCTCATCATGGATGACCCGGATGCCCCGGGAGGTGTCTTCACGCATTGGGTTATTTTCAACATCCCTCCGGCGGCAACACATTTGGGCGAGGATGAGATTCCGGCAGAAGCCGTGGAAGGAATCAATGATTACGGGAGAAAAGGTTACGGCGGGCCAAAACCTCCGAACGGAACTCACCGATATGTTTTCAAGCTTTATGCGCTGGATGCTCTACTGGAACTACAGCCGGAAGTTAACAGCGAAGATTTATACGAAGCCATGGAGGGCCATGTGATAACCAAAGCAAAACTCACAGGGCTATATTCTGCCGACGAAAGCTGAACCAATGGTTTATAATTAAGCTTATGGCAAACCAGATTAAAATTTATAGCACCAAGACCTGCGTATATTGCAGGATGCTCAAGGAATATCTGAAAAGCAAGAACATAGACTATGAAGAAGTTTTGCTCGACGAACATCCGGAAGAAATCCAGGCCTCGCTGGATACTTGCGGTTCAATGGGCGTTCCCTGCACGCACATAAAGCTTGAGGACGGCCGCGAAGAAAGCATACTCGGTTTCGATAAAGCCCGCATCGACGAAATCCTAGGCCTGAATTAAGGGTTGGGATTTCGTATCTATATCTTGTAATAGCTTTCTGTATAATTCCTGGAATTTAGCGCCGTCCGCGCCCGGTTTCGGCTTTCCGTTTATTTCGGATAGAGGATTCAGATACCCGGAGCCGCTGGTAAAAAATATTTCGTCTGCGTCTTCCAGCTCTTCGACTTTTGCCATTTTTTCTTTTACTTCATTGTCGGACATTATGTAAGCCCTTACCGTACCCGCAAGGATTCCGCTGTCCAGCGCCGGCGTAAAAAGCTGTCCGCTCTTAACCCAGAATATGTTCGACGTCAGGCCTTCCGCTACAAAACCGTCCGGCGTCAGTAAGATTCCTTCCAGACTTTCGCCGGCCTGTTTCAGCTCCAGCTTTGCGGTGCGGGAGGAGATGTAGTCCATGGATTTTATCCTGAAGCCGGTGCGGGCGAAGTATTCGGGTTTTACACGGTTTACGGTCTTAAGCGTAATCGCGCGCTTATTGACTGGTGAGTAAAAAGGTATGCTACCCCTGTAGATTATTACCTCAGGTTCTGCGTATCTTTCCTCTGCCACCCAAAAATCATTGCTTCCTGCGGTGACTACAAACCTTATGAACGCATCCTTGTCCTGGGGCATACCGGCGCATAGCTCCTTTATCCACGAATAGTATTTTTTCCTATCGTCGTCCCAGTCTACTCCAAGCCCCTCCAGGCTTCTTGCCAATCTGTCAAAATGTTCATCCAGCAAAAATGCTCCGTTCTGGTGAACGCGCAAGCTTTCAAACGCATTGACTCCATACATAAGGCCATGGTCCGCCGCCGGTATAAGCGCGGTTTCCGGGACCGATATCTTTCCGTTTATACTGATTTTTTCTATCTTCATATCAATCTTTCAGATACTCCTGCATGGATCCCAAGATCCGTATGAGCTTTTCCTGTTCTCTTTCGCTAATCCGCCCAAACATCGGTGCGTGGTATTCGTTGAGTATATTCACCGCTTTCTCTGCTGTTTTTGCGCCTTTGCGCGTAAGAAATATCAATCTGTCCCGGCGGTTGGACGCGCTTCTTCTGACCACTGCCAGGCCTTTGCTTTGCAATACTCTCGCCTGTCTGCTAAGGCTGGCTTCGCTCTGGCCCAGGTTTTCTGCGATGGTTTTTTGCCTGACGCCATCTTTGCTCAGCAAGAACAGAAGTATCCGAAACTGCGACAGACCGATACCCAGTCTTTCCAGCAGGACCTGGTCGGATATCTTATCCAGCGCGGCTGAAACCTTATGAAGCAATGACCCTATATCATTTTGCACATATGTAATTTAGCACATCCGGAAACGATTCAATAAATACTTAACACGTTAAGTTTATATTTTGTAAGTTCGCCTTGAAAAACCTTTTGTCCTTTTGTATACTAAAAGTAATAAATGTAATACATTTAGAACTAAGACTATGGACTCGCATCATTTTCCAAAAATATTAGGGACAGCCTCATTAAACGAGAAGGGCCAGCTGGTAATTCCGGCGTCCGCCAGGCACAAACTAGGCCTAAGCGCCGGGAGCCGGGTGGTGATAATGAGCAGTAACAAAAAGCCTGCACTTATACTTTTCAAGGCGGAAGATGTAGAAGCCATGGTAAAAAACCTCACTGATGCGCTCGGCGCAGACAGTGAAAATAGAAAAAAATCTAATAAATAATTCAGGAGTCATAAAATAACTGAAGATAGGGCAAAATCCGGTACTTCCGCTATTCATTATTCGCATAGCGAAATAATGGTAATCATGGGCGCGCTGATGCTGGTACTCCTATTAGCGGCGCTGGATCAGACCATCGTAGCAACGGCACTGCCCCGCATAGCCCGCGAACTGAACGGCCTGCAAGAGTTTTCCTGGGTTGCTACCGCGTACCTTCTGGCCAGCGGTGTTTCAACTCCGCTTTATGGAAAAATCAGCGACCTTTTAGGGCGAAAAAAGATATTCCAGTTCGCTATACTTTTATTCCTTACCGGCTCCGTATTGTGCGGACTTTCCCAGAACATGACCCAGCTGGTTTTCTTCCGTGCCTTGCAAGGGCTGGGAGCTGGCGGACTTATGACGCTGGTGATGACGATAGTCGGCGATATCGTACCGCCCCGCGAGCGAGGCAGGTATATGGGCTATTTGTTCGCTGTTTTCGGTTTGTCCAGCGTGGTCGGGCCTCTTTTGGGAGGGTTCCTGACCGATTCCCTTTCCTGGCGCTGGGTGTTTTTTGTCAATGTACCGTTAGGAGCGGTAGCCTTCTACGAAGTCACGCGCCGACTACACCTGCCGGTGAAAAAACTTCAGCACAAGATAGACTACCTCGGCGCCGGTCTGCTTTCATCCGCTATAGTGTCTTTGCTTTTAGCCACCGTCTGGGGAGGTAATACTTACGCCTGGTCCTCGCCGCAGATAATCGGACTTTTCAGCGTAAGCGCCATACTTACATCTCTATTCATCTGGTGCGAATCAAGGGCAAAAGAGCCTGTCATACCGCTTGGTCTTTTCAAGAATGACATATTCACGGTTTCGGCCCTGATGTCGCTGTTCGTAGGCATAACCATGTTCGCATCCATCCTCTATATCCCGCTTTACCAACAGTTGGTCAGGGGTTATTCTCCGACAGAATCAGGCCTGCTCATGCTACCGCTTGTCGGCGGTATATTGGGTACTTCCATAATCGTCGGATGGCTGATAACCAAAATCGGCCACTACAAAATATTTCCTATCATCGGCAAT
Source organism: Saccharimonadales bacterium (SeqCode) (assembly GCA_035700225.1). GTDB lineage: Bacteria > Patescibacteriota > Saccharimonadia > Saccharimonadales > 2-12-FULL-41-12 > JANWLD01. Next base: position 5,941 of record DASSOT010000070.1, on the reverse strand, counting down.
ATCATATTGGCTTTAGGCATCTGGTTGTTCAGTCATCTGAGCCTGACTACACCTGAGTGGGAGCTCGGCATTTGGATGTTCATCATCGGCGTGGGGCTAGGCATGTTCATGCAGGTCACTACGCTAGCCATACAAAATGCTGTAGATGCGAAGAATCTGGGCGTAGCCACGTCTACCGCCACATTTTTCCGCTCAACCGGTGCGGCGATAGGTGCGGCCGTGTTCGGCACGATACTTACGAATCGGCTGACGATTCACCTGAGGGAACTTGTGCCTAAAGCAAATGGCGGACATGCGAATCTAGATATAAACGGTATAAAGTCCGGCTCGGTTAACCTGCACGTACTGCCGCCGGAGATTTCTCACAACATATTGCTTGCTTTCGTTCGTTCTTTCCATGACATGTTCTTAATAGCGCTCCCCTTCGTAGCCGCGGGCCTTATAAACGCTCTTTTCCTACGCGAAAAACCCCTGCGAACTACTCAAGCTCCGCCGGTGGAATAGCTTCGGATATTTTTTCCCAGTTTTTAATAGAAAGCTCTTGCGGGCGCTTGTTCGGTTCTATGCCCGCGGATTTAAGAAAATTTCTTAGCTCTTGTTTGGAAAGTCTGAGCCCCCCGGACAATGAATTCTCAATAGTTTTGCGCCTGCTTGAAAAGCCCGCCTTTACTATACGGAAAAAGTGCTTTTTGGCTTTTTCAGCTATTAGCGGTTTTTCTCTGCGAACCATATGCACTACCTGCGAGTCGACCTTTGGCGGAGGAATGAATTTTTCTGCAGGCACGAGCGGTCCGGGTGCGCATTGAAAATAAATCTGCGCGCTAACACTGAGTAGCGACATTTCGCCCGGTTCAGCACATACCCTTTCCGCTACTTCTTTTTGCACCAGCAGGGTTATAGAATCCGCCGGGTTAGATGACTCGCTCAAAATCCGGATAAGGTTGCTGGTGAGATAATACGGTATATTCGCAACCACCTTGTATCCGAGCGGCAGTTCATTCAAGTTAAAGTTCAAGATGTCCTGCCTTACGACGCGGAAATTTTCGCTGGTTTGTTTTTCCAGTTCTGCCGCTAAGTCTTCGTCCAGTTCTACGGCTGTGACATTCGCGCCTTTTTCGAGTAAGACACGGGTCAGGGTTCCTTTGCCTGGTCCTATCTCAAGCACGATGTCTCCGGATTCTACGCCGGCAACTTCGCATATGGACTGAAGGATTACATTGTCTTCCAGCCAATGCTGGCCGAGGCTTTTCTTTGGCTTCATAAGTCCAACAGTTTCAGGCCGACAGAATCATCAGGTTTTCGTTCAATCTTATCCGAGCCGAACCAATCATGAATGAATATTTCGCAGGTCACGGAAACCTTCAGGGATTTGACATGCCCTCCAAAGGCCTTGCCGTCCTCCCCGGCGAAGGTGCCATGCAGATGAATTGCCGGTTTGTCGTCGTTCCATGAAATGTTTCCCTGGACATTGAGGATTTCCAGCTCCTGTTCATATTTTTTGAACTTATAGCTTTTTGATTTCAAATCATAATAGCCCAGTTCGACTTCATCGCAGGCGCCGACTATGAATATCCACGCGCCCTTTACTTTTTCTTTATTAGCAAATTCAGTCAGGTTAGTGACGAGTTCTTCGCCCCTTTTGACTACGCCGAACCAATTGTATCCGTCAAACTTATATCCCATACATCCTCATTTTAACAAACTACCTATAGATATCTTGGAGGCCCATGGTTATAGAACAGGTCGGCCACGGCCGCCAGCCAGACACCTGGTAATAGTTGCTGGCGGCAAGATCCTGCACTGCGGGCGGAGCGTTGCTGGGCAATGTATTTTTATAACTGCTCGGAGCAAATGATTGCCATGAACTGTAGCTGAACTGATAAGCGCCATAATAGCCGTTCCCTGTGTTGCTGGTGTAACTGCCTTCACAGCTTCGTAGCCTAGCTAGTGCGGCATCAAAGCCACCGCCGAAACCGGTATTCTTCGTGCCCTCTATGACTTTGCGTACTTTCGGCTGTTTGACTACTACGCTTTGGATAATCTTTCTGCTGAATTCCTTGTCGTGCTTGAAAACTACTTCGTATGTAACTATGCGTTTGCCCGGTTCGCCCGGGTCCAGGACCTTTATAGTACCCGCATCCAGCGTTGCATCGTATTGCGTGTCCGTCGGCGGGGCTATCTTTTGTTCTACATTGATGACCTGTTTGCCGTTTCTAAGCACCAGTATCTTCATATTCCTTTTAATGGGCGTATTCTCGGACGGGATGACTTTGTCTTTTTTCTTATAGTTCAGATATATTCCTTTTTCTTGTAGAAGGCCACCGACGGTTTCGGCCTGGGTCCTGACCGGCGCTTTCTTGCCGTATAGATTTAAGTTCACCGGCACGGCCCGGTCTATCATGACAAGTTCGCCGACAATGCCGCCATTTATCGCCCTGTCAGGCTTGGCTACTACGGCTTCGTCTTCCGGATAAAGCTTGAAGCCTGCTTTTTCAGCCAGGTGTTCCGGTGTACTTTCAGCGATTTTGGTCGAAACCTTCGTGCCGTCGCTATCAATGACAGTCACAGGCTTCGCCCTATATACGTTTATGTGCAGGTCGTCTTCGCGGATAGGGCTGTTTGGCCCCGGCTCTACTATGTCCTTTTTGCTAAGTTGGATACCTATGCGCTTGAGAAGCTCGCCAACGGTAGGTGCGCGCGTCGGCAAAGTCCTTTTCTGGCCGTCTACATAGACCTGAACGCGCTTTACATCCGCGCCCTCGACCGTAGTTCCGCCGTAAAACAAAAAAAGGAAACAGGAAATCACGCCCAGGACCAAAAAAGTAGCCAAAGGCACCAGCACCTGATGTTTGTGCACCTTGGGCGGACGGGCTTTTCTGACGCCCAGAAATGTTTCGACTGGTGGTTTCTTCTTCTTATTGAAAATATGCATCTAAAGCGGCTTTTTTAGCTCCCGGCGAGGACTTAAGGTGGGCGCCAAGAGCCCGTAATAAAGCTTTTGGATTATAACATATTAAGCGGGCTTCTGCCCCTGTTTTTAGAGCCTTTCGATAGGTGCGAAAGACGTATTGAGCTTTTTTGAGCCTTTGCTTTTGAAGTCGATTATCGCAACGTCATCCTGGATATCCATGACAGTACCTACGCCGAAAACCTGATGCCTGACCTTGTCCCCCGGATGCAGTTCTTCCACATACCTGGGCTCCATGGAGGCAGATGTTTGACCGGAAAATGATTCTTCCGCAAGGGGTGAAGCCGGCGAAGACAGCTTGCCGTCAATCTCGCTTAAGAATCTGGAAGGGATATTGTGCTGAATCCCGCCATAAAGTACACGCGAACCGGCGTAAAGCATATAAAGCTCTTCCTTGGCCCGGGTCATGCCGACATAACAAAGTCTGCGCTCCTCTTCCATGTCATGCGCGTCAAATTGCGCGCGTGTGTGCGGCAACATGGTTTCTTCCAGTCCGACCATGAACACTACGGGGAATTCCAAACCCTTGGCTGAATGCAAAGTCATGAATGTAACAGAGGATTGAGACTGTCGGTTTTCTTCGGTTTCTGCGTCTGAAACCAGCGATACTTCTTCTAAAAAGTCCTCCAGTCCGGCGTCCTGATAAACCCGGGCGACACTCAAAAGTTCGTTGACATTTTCTATGCGCGCTTCAGCCTGGACGGTGCCGTCGTTCAGATATTCGATATATTCAGTTCTTCGAAGCAAGGATTCTATAAGCCCGGCCGGTGTCGTTTCCGGCGCTATCTCTCTTAAACCTGCCAGGGTATCGTTCAGGTCTGATAAAGCACTTCTGGCCTTGGGTGTAAGCGAATCACATTCGCGGACACGGGCCAGAGCTTTTTCCAGCGGAAGATTGTTATCACTCTGCCATGTAAAAAAATTGCTAAGGGATTTCGCCCCGAAGCCGCGAGCCGGAACATTAGCTATGCGTTCAAAACTAATCCGGTCTTCCGGCTGGAAAATCAGGCGTACATAAGCGATGACATCGCGTATTTCTTTGCGCTCATAGAATTTGACTCCGCCCACTATCCTGTAGGGTACTCCGTAGCGCATGAATGATTCTTCCAACGCCCGGCTCTGTGCGTTCGTCCTGTAAAGTACCGCGAAGTCATCGTATTCTCTAGAGCCGCTGTTTACAGCGATATTTATGCGCTGGATTATGGCTTCCGCCTCCGCGCGCTCGCTGGCTACCGGAATCACCTGGACGGGCAGGCCGCTTTGCGAAGCAGTCCACAACTTCTTATCGGAGCGCTGGATATTTTTTGATATGACCTTGTGCGCCGCCTCCAATATATGGCTGGTGCTTCTGTAATTCTGCTCAAGTTTTATCACGCATACGTTCTTATAGTCCTTTTCGAAATTCAGAATGTTGCGGAAGTCCGCCCCTCGCCAGGAATATATACTTTGCCAGTCGTCGCCCACAACGGCTATGTTCTCATCTTGATTAACAAGTAACTTGACTAGTTTGTACTGTGCGGAGTTGGTGTCCTGGTACTCGTCAATCATTATGTATTTGAAGCGTCTTTGCCATTTTTCTCTTACTTCTTTGTGTTCTGCAAAAAGCTTTACGGCCTTGCCTATCAGATCATCGAAATCAAGCGCGCTTGCATCTTTTAGTACTTTTTCATACAGGGGGAAAACATCCGCAGTGACATTTTGTAAAGGGCTGGATGCAAAATTCGCGTATTCATCCGGGGTAACCAGCTCGTTCTTCGCACTGCTTATAAGACCGGCTATGGCGCGAGCCGGGTAGCTTTTTTCATCAACCTTAAGTATTTTGCAGACTTGTTTAACGGCAGAAAGCCTGTCCGCCTCATCAAAGATGACGAAATTTTTAGGGATTTTTATATGGTCGCCATCGGCGCGCAGAAGTTTTACGCAGATGCTGTGAAAAGTACCCATGAACGGCAAGAAAGACCTGTCCTCTTCGTCATGCTCCACCAGCCGGGCCAACCGGACGCGCATCTCCTTGGCGGCTTTGTTAGTAAACGTTACAGCCAATATCTCATATGGGGCCGCCAGGCCTGAACTTATGATGTAGGCAATCCGGTGTGTCAGCGTTTTGGTCTTGCCACTGCCCGCGCCGGCCTGGATAAGCAAAGGTCCTTCGGTAGTTTCTATGGCTCGTTTCTGCTCAGGATTCAACCCGGCAAATAAATCCCTCTTCACTTAAATATTTTAGCAGACAGAGGCTTTAGTTAGCGATGAAGTCATAAGGCAAGGAAATGCCGATATCCAGATACCCCGTGTCTATGGCCAGATAAACTCCGACGGCAACGAGCAAAAGTAATAGAAACGCCCAACTGGCCACTCTTTGGCTTGAGGCCTTATGTCCGCCCTCTACTATAGGTACCGAGTATTTTTTGCTTTCTATAAGTTCTTCTATTTTTTTGCGGTTCTTTTCTGTTTCTTCGGCTTCTTTAGCGGTCTGTTTCTTGCCGCCGGCTGAATCCGCCAACGTATCTATAGCGGCCTTATCCGAGCTTGATTCTTCATCCGAAGATTCCTGGTCGTCTTTTTTGCCTGTTTCTTTTTGTTCGGGTTCTGAGCTTTCGGGCTTATCATCAGCAGGGGCGGGATTTTCCGTTTCATCAGATGACGAGCCTCGTGTAAGTCCGGGCGGAGCCTCCAGCTTGAGTTCAGATTTCTTGGTTATCTTTCCCTTTTTTCCTTCTTTATTCTCATCGTTTTCCTCTTCGTCATCTTCGGTTGGCGATACCATGGGATCATGCTTGATTACGCCGCTGTGGCCGGTGATTATCGGGCGCGATGTCGGCGGCGGAGGTGTCTGGCCGGGTTTAGCCACGTCGTTTATCTTTTTCTCAGGTGGCTCGTTTGATTCTATGTCAATTTTTTTTGCCATCTTTTTCCTTGCTCGATTTATATGCCGCTTCAACTATTCCTGCGAACTTATGGTAGTTAAGGCTTGCC
>DASSOT010000069.1:0-10843 GCA_035700225.1 Saccharimonadales bacterium (SeqCode) | reverse complement strand
GGCGCCCAGTTCCATCGCGGCTCGAGCGACTCCACGGCCGTGGTTGCCGGCGCTGGTGGTCACGAAGAATACCTCCCCGTTCTCTGTGTAATAGGCGACGAAATTGCCCGACCCGCGGTCCTTGAACGAGCCGCCGGGTTGCGTCGTTTCGTCTTTTAACTCGCTTTGGACTTGGCCTTGCGACAGTGCTTCGCTTGTATAAAGGGGAGTTTCGCTTACCAGGTCCGATATGCGCTCTGCCGCAGTGCCGGCCATATCAGCAATCTGACCCGGCATCAAATGCGGGTCTTTCTCGAGTCTGCTTTCTGGTTCTATCGTTGCTGTTTGCGTCATGTCATTATTTCTTTATTAATAAAAAACTCCCGCTTTTCTTAGCGGGAGCCTGCACGTTTATAAATACAAAGCTACCCGCTACCGGGAATGATAATCATAGGAATTATTTCGCTGAATTTGGGCATTAGCCGACCTCTCCGTCTATCGCTTCGGCTACGGGTCCAACCAAGAACTGCTTGGTGTCTTCGTCATGCGTACCATAACGCTCATCCAGTCCGGATACCCCCATTGCGAGGACCGTGCCTACTACATTGCGCCAGTTCTTTATGAAAGCGTATGTATCAAGGGCGGCCATCGGTTCCTGCTCCGGCGCAGTTACTCGCACGGGGCTTACTTCTACCTCGAATCCGGCCGCTATCAGACCTGACGCGAAAGCTACGCCGTTCGTCAGCGGGTCTTTTTGTAGATATGCTCTGACCTGCTCGCGGAAATCTTCTTCGGTGTCATCCGTATAGTCATACTTTTCATCAAAGAAGTATCCAGCGGCTGTATCGACTAAAGCCTGTGATGTTTCGCCTAACCCTTCTTGCCTTGCTGTGATTGTCGTTGCTCCCATAGTGTTCCTTAAATTAAAAACTCCCGCTTTCGCGGGAGCTTATTTTTTTTACGCAAAAATTACAAGCTTACCCGCGTCCTCCGGGGATAATGATAATTTCAGCGATTATCATCTGTCTGCTCATAATGTTAGCGATTGTACAGCTAGAGGGTTTAGTTGTCAACTTCTTTTGGCCCTTCGGCTTCGTCCGATTCATCTTTGCGCCTGTCGGCAAAACTCAACGCCCTGGTATAAGCGCGCGCCGAAGTTTCTATGATATCGGTGCCGCTTGCTGTGCCGGAGAACGGTTCTCCGCCATTTACCAGGGTTACGCTGACATCGCCCATCGCATCTTCTCCGCCGCTGACGGTATCTACCTTGTAACCGCCGGGTGCTAAGGAGTAGTTCGTCTCCGTCGCATTCTTTATTGCATTGAATACGGCATCAACCGGCCCGTCGCCGGTAGCTTCGCCCTCGGCTATTGAGCCGTCAGGCATTTTTACAGCGACCTTTGCTGATGGTTCACCGTCCCTGGGTTTGGCCAGCTCGAAACCTTCCAAATGATATGTTTCGGATGCCTCCCTGACCTCTTCAGACACCAGCGCTTCCAGATCCATAGCAGTGACCTGCTTTTTACGGTCAGCTACTTCCTTGAACTGCTTGAAGGTGTTATTTATGTTGATTTGCTCAGTATCGTAGCCCAGTTGTTCCAGTGCGTCTTTTAGCGCATGACGCCCCGAATGTTTACCCAGGACTAACGAGTTTGACTCCAGGCCTACTTCGGTAGCATCCATGATTTCGTAAGTTTCGCGTTCTTTCAGTATGCCGTCCTGATGAATTCCGGATTCGTGCGCGAAAGCATTTCTGCCTACGACAGCTTTGTTCGGCTGTACTGAATAACCCGTTGAGCGTGAAACCATTCTGCTGGTTCTCATTATCTCTCTGGTATTTATCCCGGTCCATAACTTATGCAAGGCCTCTCGGACCCGTATCAGCATGGCTATCTCTTCTTCCGAAGCGTTTCCGGCTCTTTCGCCTATTCCGTTGACGGCGCATTCGACCTGCCGTGCTCCTGCCAGCAAGCCGGCATATGAGTTGGCTACGGCTAATCCCAGGTCATCATGGCAATGTACGGAACCTCTGACGGCTCCGCTACCCAGTTCGGGGACAGCATCAAAAAGCCGTCTCCAGTAATCGGCGTATTCCTCGGGAGTGGTGTACCCTACCGTATCAGGAATGTTCAATACCGTAGCGCCTTCCTCTACGGCTATGGCGCATACCTCGGCGGTAAAATCAAAATCCGCTCTCGTGGCATCCATCGGCGAAAATTCAACGTCTTCGGTGTAGCTTTTTGCCAAAGCTACGGCGGCTCTTGCCTGGCCTTTTACATCTTCGCGGTCAGTCTGTAGTTGGTGCTCTATATGTATATCAGAGGTGGAGATAAAGGTGTGGATTCTCGGGCGCTCGGAGTCGCGTACGGCTTCCCATGCCCTGTCTATGTCTGCTTTGTGCGTTCTGGCCAGTCCGCATATCACCGGACCTTCAACCTGGCGGGCTATTGCCTGCGTCGCTTCAAAGTCACCAGGCGATGTTATCGGGAAACCGGCTTCTATTACATCTACGCCTAGCCTCGCTAACTGATGGGCTATCTCGACCTTTTCGGCTGTGTTTAATGATACGCCTGGCGATTGTTCGCCGTCGCGCAATGTCGTATCAAAGATATGTACTCGGTTTGCCTCGGTTCTTTCCGGCGACGCTTCCCCGGGCGCCGGGCCTTGTCCTTCTGGTGGCATTTATTATTCTCCTTAAGCTTTCTCGTATAAATTAAAAAATCAGGCGATTGAAGCCTGATTCGTTGTGACTGTGCTTGGTCTGCGTACCCGGCAGACTAGGCTTCAACCATGCTGAAGCACAGCCCTTTAAGGCCGAGGAGGAGATCCAACTGCTTCGCTATAGTCAAAACCATAATGAAACCAATAGTACACCTTAAAATTGCTTTTGTCAAACCAATTTGTACGAACCGTGACTGTAGGCGAGTTGGTAAACGATGCTTTTTCTCTCGACTACAACCGGCCATTTATTAGCTTTGGCGTGTTCTAATAATCCACGGTTCGGGTTAAAGGCTATGGGCGTTTCTACCATCTCCAGCATGGCGATATCGCTCTCTGTATCACCCACGGCAATACTGCTCTCCAGAGACAGTTCTTTTGCCTGGATTATTTTCTGCAGTGCCTTGCCCTTGTTGCCGGCCGGAAAGCTCTCATAACCGCCGAACTTGTCGCCTATCTGCGTATATTTCGTGCCTGTCCATTCGTCAAAGCCGTAATATTTGGAAATCTTCTCCACTATCTGATATTGCGAACCTGAGATAGCGATAAGGTAATAATCTTTTTTCTTAAGCTCGTCGATGAGGTCGCGCGTGTATGTGTAGACCTGGTCTTTGTACTTTTCAAAGACCCTATCTACAGCTTTATCAAAAACGGAAACACTTAGTTTATCTACGTGTTTGTCGAATATCTCTATGGATTTCTGAGCATATTCGTCATAGGCTTTTTCTGATGTACGGTCCCGCCAGGCATCGAAAAGCCGGCGGACTTGCCGATAATCTTTTTCATCGATGAGCTTTTCCTCGGCCAGTTCGTAAAAGATGGCCATGAAGAGTTGCCACCTGACCAAAGTCCCATCAAAATCAAAAACAGCGAACTTTTTCGGCACCATATGATAATTATACTTCTTTTGAAATCAAAGAATTTAGATAAACCGTATCGCAACCACAAACGCGAAATATGCTATGGGTAGGAATACGGATAAGGCCAATAAGATCTTTGCCGCTCTGGTTTGGTTTTTTGAAAGCTTATATATTTTCAGTAGTTTTACTGCAGTGAAGATGTTGGCGATTAAAACGAAGACGCCGACTAACAACAGGGATGTGATTATGCGAGAATAAGTCAATTCCTGGCTGTCATTATCAGTTAGCGTTTTAACGACAAACAGCTCGAAGTAGAAAATAAGTGATATCGGCAACAATATAGTTGCTAAATTGGCTATTCCTAAGCTGAAAAGAAACGCCTTGAATTCTTTAGTTAGTGTTTTGTTTTTACTCATTTTTTCTCCATTTTGTCGTATCAAATTATACCATAAGCTCTATGCTTACCGGACAGTGGTCGGAGCCCATGACATCCGCATGGATTTCTGCCTTTTTGACCTTATCTTTCAGTGTTTGGGATACCAGGAAGTAATCTATGCGCCAGCCGACATTCCTTGCCCGCGCATTTGCCCAGTGCGTCCACCAGCTGTAATGGCCGTTGCCTTTGGTGAACATGCGGAAAGTGTCTATAAAACCGGCATCCAGAAAATTCTGGAAGCCTTCCCGTTCTTCGTCGGTGAAACCTTTTTTCCCGATGTTCGGTTTTGGCCGCGCAAGGTCGTCTTCGGTGTGGGCTACGTTCAAATCACCGCAAAATACTACGGGTTTCTTTTTTTCCAACTCTTTGCAGTAGGCCAAAAATGCCGGGTCCCATTGCTTGTGGCGCAAAGGCACGCGCGATAGATCGTCCTTGGCGTTCGGCGTATACACGCTTATTATGTAGAACTTTTCGTATTCGGCGGTTATGACCCTGCCCTCTTTGTTCGGGTCGCCGTAACCGTCGGCGATAAGCCCGTATTTCTTGGCAATATCCAGTGGCAGGCCATTGATGACCGCCAACGGTTTCTGCTTTGTAAATATAGCCGTACCGGAATAGCCTTTTTTGTCTGCCGAGTTCCAATACTCTTCGTAATCCGGCAGGTCTACCTCGCTTTGCCCTTGGTGCGCTTTGGTTTCCTGCAGACACAGTACGTCCGGCTGGTGTTTTTCTACGAAAGGCACGAAGAGGCCCTTCTTATGAACTGCCCGGATACCGTTCACATTCCACGAATAAATCCTCATATCGCTTAACATTGTAACATCGGTGGTTTTTGCTAAACTATACGGACTATGGAAAACCCGGAGGTTAATTTAGGTCTGGTAGGCGTTGGTCCGGTTAATCAAACCGTGCTTGATATCCTGCCGGAATATAATGTCGATGTAGGCGAACTGCGAATATTTGCTTCTGAAAAGTCCGAGGGTAAAAAGTTTCAGCACGGCGACGATGAGTTTACCCTGAGGCATGCGCGCTCCGCAGAGGACTTCCACGGGCTTGATGCTGTCATAGTCGCCGCCGGAGGCGAAGCGACCAAAACAGCTGTTTCCAGGCAGGTCCGGCCCTGGATAGAAGAGGCCGGGGCTGTCGACATAGATAAGTCTTCGGCCTTCAGGCACGAAGAAGGCGTGCCTCTAGTCGTGGCTGGCGTAAATAGCGAAGCTTTGCGGGGTGTTCGAAGGGGCGACACTGTAGCCGTGCCCAACTGCACTACTACTATCGGACTGCTGGCTCTAAAGCCCCTGCATGACGCCGCCGGACTCAAATCACTAAGAGTCACTACTATCCAGTCGGTATCCGGACAAGGCCAGAATGGCATCGAAGAAACGTTCGCTACGGCCAGAGAACTGCTTGACGAAGGGGTTGACGACCTTTTAAGCGGCAAAGTGAGAGAAAATCATCCGTTGGTATCAAGCGCCTTTCCGGTAGCTACTCCTGCATTCAATGTGGTTCCATTCGCCGGTACGGTTGATGCAGAAACCGGTAAGACAAGCGAAGAGCAAAAGTTTATAAATGAAAGCCGAAAGATATTAGGCATAAAAGACCTGCCCGTGACGGCTACTTGCACCAGGTCCATGGTGGCCACGGGGCATTCAGAAGCAATCAATGCAGAGTTTGAAGAAGATATCTCGCCCGAAGAAGCCCGCGAGATACTGCGCAGTGCGTATGGTATCCGTCTGGTTGATGAACCGCATGCCCTTGCTGTGGCCGGTCTGGATGAAGTATTGGTCGGCCGAATAAGAAAAGATGACACCCGTGACAACACTTTGGACTTATGGGCCGTGGGGGACAATCTCCGTCCCGGCGCCGCTACTAATGGAGCCCGCATATTGGAATTTTTGGCTAACCAGGGGTTTTAGTTGTAGCAGGCCGCTTTTCTGTTAAAATATCTGCTAGTGGCAAATTCTTATAAAAGAGTATTACTCAAGATTTCGGGCGAGCAGTTAGCTGGCAAATACGACAGCGGCTTTGATACCGAACATGCAGAATGGCTTGCGCGCGAAGTCAAGAAAGTGTCTGAAAAAGGCCAGCAGGTCGCGATAATGGTCGGCGGCGGCAATATCGTCCGCGGGGCTCAGATAGCCGGGCACGGCATACACCGCGTAACGGCAGACCACATGGGCATGCTGGGCACCATGATAAACGCCCTTGCTTTGACGGATATTTTTGAAAACGTAGGTGTAAAGACGCGTTGTCTTAGCAATATATTCTCTGACCAGGTGGCTGAAAAATTCATCCATCGCCTGGCTAACAAGCATTTTCAAAAAGGCAGAGTTGTAATACTGGCCGGCGGTACGGGCAGGCCTTATGTGACTACCGACACTGCGGCAGTAAACCTGGCGCTTGAGCTGGATTGCGACATAGTTTTGAAAGCCACCAAAGTAGATGGAGTTTATGACAAAGACCCTGCCAACAACCCGGATGCCAAGAAGTTCGAAAGCCTTACTTTCCAGCAAGCCGTTGAGAATCCTTCCATAAAAGTCATGGACAAGGCCGCTATGGCCCTGGCAATGGAACACGAGATACCGATACTTATATTCGACGCTCTAAAAGAAGGCAATATCGAAGCCGCATTGAACGGTGAATCAGTCGGCACAAAGATAAGCTAGCAAGGAGGCTTTATGGCCAAAGAATATGATTTTTCGGGGTTGAAAGCCCTGTTCATCAACTGCACCCTCACTAAATCGCCCGGTGTCAGCCACACCCAGTACCTGGTTGATGCCAGCCGGAAGATTATGGAAAAGCATGGGGTCAAGACCCATGTCATCCGTGCTATCGACCACGACATAGCTACGGGAATTTACCCTGATATGACAAAACAAGGCTGGGACAAGGACGAATGGCCTGAGATTTATGAAAAATACGTAAAACCGTGGGATATCCTGGTTCTTGCCGGCCCTATCTGGCTGGGTGACAACAGCTCGGTCATGAAACAGATAATCGAACGGCTGTATTCAAGCTCCGGCGACCAGAATGATAAAGGCCAATATGTGTATTATGGCAAGGTCGGCGGTGCGCTGATAACCGGCAACGAGGACGGTATCAAGCATTGCGCTATGAACATACTATATTCCCTTCAGCACATCGGCTACACGATTCCTCCGACAGCAGATGCCGGCTGGATAGGCGAGGCCGGCCCCGGCCCAAGCTACGGTGATAAGCTGGACGAGGGTAAAATCGCAGGCGCTGATAATGAGTTCACACAGAGAAATACGACTTTTATGACCTGGAATCTGCTACATATGGCTAAAATGCTGAAAGATAACGGCGGTATCCCCGCCCACGGCAACCAGCGAAGCAAATGGGATGCTGGGACCAGGTTCGATTACGAAAACCCGGAATATAGATAATTTAGCGCAACTTTTTTAGCCACGGATGGCCAGGGTGAACCATAGAAATGCTTTTATCAAGCCAAACTCTTTGTTTTTGGCTTAGTGATGGCAAAACATTTATAAAATCAGCTTGGTTTTTAGAATCCGCGGTTTTTGCCTTGAAGAGCAGGACTATTTCCGGCTGAAGATACGGTACGCCGCCGTCTGTGATGCCGCCTATTTCTTTAATGGGCCTGCGTATTTTACTATCTCTTTTGAATACCCACTCATTTTCCTCTGATTTGCACAAAAGAATTTCGAAAGCCCAATCTTCGATTGCGCTTGGTTTACACCAGATTATCTCCCGATCCTTTGGGAAAATACTAGTTGTTTCTAACACTGCGGGCTCAAGTTTCCCCTCGCCTAGGCCGATTTGCATATGCCAGCCGCTTAAAAAGTCTCTGACTTTTCTTTCGTCTTTTCTTAACACTGAGATATCAAGGTCTTCGTGTTCTCTGGTTTGTCTGCCTAAAAATAAATCAAGCGCCCAGCCACCAGCTACCCACCAATCGATATTTGTATTAGCGAATAATGTTTTGGCAGTTGCCGGGCTGTAAGTCGATTTCATAAAAAATGGCGGAGAGAGAGGGATTCGAACCCTCGATACGCATTGCTACGCATACACGCTTTCCAAGCGTGCTCCTTCAACCACTCGGACACCTCTCCACAGTGTTAATTATAAATGAACTATTGATTCAAGCGTGGTCACGTTCCGCGACCCCGGAACTTCATCTTTGAAAACAAGTTTTCAAGAGAAGGTTCCCTTGCAAACTGTCACAGGCAGTTTTCACCTTAAACCGCTCGGCCACCCCTCCGCGACTTATCAAGTATACCAATAAGTTTATTAATGTATTTTACAATTTGTAAATCTATGTCTTAAGATATATGTAACTGGCTCACCCACACGCTAGCATAAGACCAGCTTGCGATGCCGGCGGGTTAGTTAAGGTTAACTAAAAATTATGCCATTAATAAAGCTTAAAGACGCCAGCAAACTTTACGGCTTCGGAGAAGCGACAACTGTTGCTCTCGAAGACGTTGAGCTTGTTGTTGAAAAGGGTGAATTCGTAGCCATCATGGGCCCCAGCGGATCCGGCAAGACCACCCTGCTCAATATCATCGGGCTTTTGGATCGGCCGAGCCACGGCATATATCAGCTTGACAATCGTTCTGTCGAACGCTTGAAGCCCAACGCCCGCGCCAAACTGCGCAGGGACAAAATAGGCTTTGTGTTCCAGTCCTCCAACCTTCTGCCAAAGATGACCGTGCTGGAGAACGTGGCCCTGCCGCTTGTGTACAAAGGACGCCTTGCGACCAGGAGAAACAAGATAGCCCACTCTATGCTGGAGCGCGTCGGTTTGACCGACCGCGAATACTTTTATCCGCACCAGCTTAGCGGCGGCCAGATACAAAGGGTTGCAATAGCCCGCGCGCTGATAAACGACCCGGCACTTATCATCGCGGACGAACCTACGGGAAATCTGGACAGCGTTTCGTCCAGGGTCGTGATGGAGCTTCTGAAAGACATCCATAAACTTGGCAATACGGTAATCATGGTCACTCACAACCCGGAACTTACGCGATACGCAAGCCGTGTGCTTTATATGCACGACGGCACGATCCAGCATGACGTCCAAAAGAAAGTCGGCGTGGCCGCGACTTCAAGGGAAACCAAGCTGTTTGCTCCTGAGGGTTCCGTAGAGGACGATCTGCAGAGTGTTTCCGCCAGGATGTCGCTTGAGGAAGATAAGGAGCCTAAAAAACCGCGCAAACGTGCCAAAGCCAAACCGAGGAAAAGGAACAAGCGATGATAAGCGATAACTTGCACATGGCCATAACCTCGATACGCTCCAGCAGACTGCGTAGCTTTTTGACCTCCCTGGGCATCATAATCGGTGTTTTTAGCGTCATTACCAGCATCAGTCTGGCTGACGGCGTAAGGCATCAGGTCATAAGCGAAACCAATAAACTGGGCAACGACGTGCTTACGGTACGTCCAGGACGGCCAGTGCATTATGACAAGAAAGGAAGCGTTCTATCCGAAGTAAATATCTTCGGTCCTGCCACTACGGGAGCCGTATTAGATGAAAAAGATCTGGCGGCCATAAGGGACAGCGAAGACATAACCCAGGCGGTACCGCTCAATCTGGTGTCCGGGGTTCCTCTGTTCAATGGTAAGACCATGGACGAGGCCATAGTAATCGGAACCACACCCGGGTTGCCGACGATGCTCACCCAGGATATTCAATTCGGCAAATTCTTTGACTCAAACGAAACTGATAAGAATGTGGCGGTGGTCGGCGCAGGCGTAGCAGAGAAACTTTTCGGTGAAAACGTACCTATCGGTCAGATATTCACCGTACGCGGTAAAAGCTTTGCCGTGGAGGGCGTGATTGAGCGCTATAAGACCGTTTCAGTTTCTCAGGGCATAGACTTTAATAACGCCATATTCCTGCCCTACCAGCCAGCGAAGAAAATAAACAGCGGGGTTGCTAACTCTTTTGAAATACTGGCGCGTGTCAGGCATCCGGATGCAATCGACAAAACGGAAGATTCTTTGAGGCAGAGTCTCAAACAAAGCCACGGGGGCCAGGAGGATTTTACGATACTTCAGGCTGGAGATACCCAGGTGGTGACAGGAAGCGTGCTTGACCTGGTCACTACCATGGTGGCCGGTATAGCCATCATATCCATGCTGGTAGGCGGTATCGGCATCATGGATATCATGCTTGTTTCGGTATCCGAAAGAACGCGTGAAATAGGCATCCGAAAGGCCGTAGGCGCCACAGATCATCAGATAAGGAAGCAATTTTTGCTAGAAGCCGCGGTGCTTAGCATTTGGGGTGCGTTCATCGGCGTCGTCATATCCCTGCTGTTCAATGTTTTTATCAGGATAGTAACTAACTTACAGCCGGTAATCCCATGGAAGGTAGTCTTGCTTTCTATGCTGGCTTCTATTTTCCTAGGCGTTATTTTCGGTACGGCTCCCGCCATCAAGGCTTCAAGGAAGGACCCTATAGACGCTCTAAGAAGCGGGCTTTATTAGATCCAGGCCGGCGCCTGTTTCCCTTATCAACTGGCCCATATCGGGCCTCTCGGCAGGATTCGGGTCAAGCGCATGCTGGATTGCGAAGCGCATGCCGTTCGGCGTAAAAGCGGGAAAATCCGTGCTTAAGTCCGGCGGTGCTACCGGCTCGTATGTATTCATAAACTCTTCGTATTCAACAGTCGGCTTCAGGCGCCTGCCATGCAGGGCATATAGCAATGTTCTCCCTGCTTCATATACATCGCTGGAGCTGTCTGGAAGCCCTCCGCCCACTACTTCCGGAGCTGTAAAGGACGGGTCCAGATGCAACGGGTGCCTTAGCTCCTCGTCGCCTATCAGTACCGGCTCAACCCCTATCATTGCCAGTGCTTCGTTG
>DASSOT010000068.1:0-26101 GCA_035700225.1 Saccharimonadales bacterium (SeqCode) | reverse complement strand
ACTTAGGCGTTGTTGTGCAATGTGGTCGAGCTTGCCGCGAACCTTAGCGAGCTTCCTGTTGAGGTTTCCGAGCTGGTTGGCTGCCTCAGTAACGAGCACTTCCTTATAGAGCTTAATGAACTCCTCGCTTGGCTTAACTCGCTTGAGTGCAGTCTCGAAATCCTCGTGCATCTGCGAGGCTTTTACTGACTTGGCAATACCTTTGCATGAAGATCGAGAGCAATGATAACGAGGCGACCTGCCGCCAGAACCGGTGCGGGGTGCTGACGCGTACATGGGGTGCTGACAGTTTACGCAAAGTACTAAGCCCCGGAGAGGATAGTCGGCGTTCTCTTTTTGGTGCACCTCGCCCTTACGTTTGTTCTTGCCGAACAGTAGGGTTTGGTTCATCTCGTAGGTTTCGCGAGAGATGATTGGCTCATGCTTGCCCTCGATGAGCTGGTGGTCGGTGAGATTGCCTGTAACATAGCCAGCATAGACAGGGTTCTTAAGCATCTTGTGAATAGCGTCCTCGCCCATCTTCTTGCCATGCTTGCTGCGGAGACCGATGTCGGTTGCGTAGCGAGTAAGTTCTGCTTTGTTTATATTGCCCCGTGAGTATCGTTCGAGTACTTGCCGTACTAATGGAGCCTTTATGTTTTGCTTGAGGGTAGGGCGAAGTCTGCCAGTGTCGTTAGCTATCTTGTGTTTGTCATAGCCCACGACAGGTGGGTGCTGCCAGTACCCTTGGAATGCTAGCGACCGCATATTGTCTATGGTGACCTCTGCACGACCCTCGTTATCGTATTGGGCAAGCATGACAAGCATGTTTTCCATGAGACGACCTTCTTTAGTGTCGGTAACACTAGGTTCAGTCGCAGAGCGTACAGTAACACCACGAGCCTTCAGAACCAGTCTCACCTCTGAGGAGTAAGTATCAAGGTCTCTAGAGGCTCGCTTCATATTGTAGACAACCCAGTGGTCTATCTTCCCTCTGTGCTTGAGACAGTAGCGAAGCATGCTTTGAATACCGACACGGTCGGCGTTCTTGCCGGACCTGGCAATGTCCTCGAACCATGCAACGACTTCCATGTTGTTTGCATCTGCATAACGCTGAATTGCATCTCGTTGTGTAGTAGGGCTCTCGTTGTTAGTCTGACGTTCGCTGGAAATGCGTACGTAGCCAACGACTCGTTTACGACTTGGGTTTAGGGTTATTTCACTCATTGCTTTTCTTGCTTACTTTGGAACCATTATAGCGTAGTTGGTCACGAGCTATAAGATGTAGATTATGAATAAGTTCTTGCAGTTGGGTATCAGTATATTTGTCTGCTTTTTTGCCGAGTAACCGTCGAGCCTTGCTCTTGGGTATGAATTGTTCCATTAAAAAACCGCTCCATGAGATAAATTAAGTTATAATTTATCGATTTCGGAACGGGTGTCACTCGTGACTTAAGTCAGCTCAGTCGGTTCGTTGGCTCGAAACGCCACCATACCATATTCGTCTTGTAGTGGAGGAGTATAACACACGCGGGTATCTGTAAATCAAGCATGTAAAGCTAGCTGGTATAATCAGTTTGTCTAGGTTTACAATTTGCGAAACGAACACAGTTCGATGTGGTTATGCCCAGTAATGGCAGCCACGAGCTTTAGGCGTAACCCGCTTATTGTAGACCTAGACAGTCAAATTGTGGCTGTCATTTTTGTTTCCGGCAGCCACCAATAACAGAGAGGAGCTTTTATGGAAACTATTGTGGTATCAGCATGGGTTTTGCAACTGGTGTTAGTTACCGTCGTAGACCCTAACAAACCGGGTCGGACATTTTTAATATTCGGTGCTTTAATTGGGAGTTCAGTAGTAACAGCCCTGAACTGCCCGTGGTATTGGATACTGGTACCTGTGGCAGCAATTATGACACTGGCTTTTTTTATCAAAGGTATCTTGGGAAAGCCCGGCGTAAAAAGCTAGGACAAAATAACAAGTAGTAGGTCATTTACTCTGTTTAAGGGTATATGGAGAGTCCTCAAAAAGCTGGGGATGGCTAGGCACAGCAAGTATATGAACCCAGTTTGATTCAGTTTACCCAGAGCTCCCCTCACTCTATGAGTACTGATAGGGTGGCAAGCGGTATGTTGCGACGACAACCTCATATCTATCCACATATGCATATGGCATCGATGACTGTACTAAACGGTTTGGTTTGTCACGCCTGGCTGTAAGGGTGGTAAGAAGCCGTTCTCGTCAAGCTTTCGTAGTATGCCCGTCGTGAGTAAGTTGTTGTTCATGCATAGCATATACTTCCTTGCTCCTGGGCGTGAGGCCTCAATAAGATTCTGTTCCTTGAGCTTGTTGATTACCTGTGAGATGCGGACATGTGAGGTATTGGCGGGGAACAGATCCCGGAAATCGTTCGCAGCAACCAGGTTTTTCCCAACACAAATTAGAAGCATATCTCTTTCCAGCTTTGTAATCTTCTGCTTCTCGTGGGCGTACATTATAGCTGGTACAATAATCTCTCGTTTGGTGAAGTCTCCGTCTAGCAACTGGTCAATCTTGTTAATTTCTTGAGTGAGTCCAGATAGCATATATTCACACCAGTCAGTAGCTCCTTGTTCGCTTAAGTCATCAGCACCAGCAAGCTTGTCATAATATGTAAGCTTATTAGAACCGAACACAGCGGTCGGGTCTAAGAGTCTGGCACCGTCTTTGTCGATGTAGCCTGCTCTTGTCAGCATTGCATAGGTTAATAGGCGAACCACACGTCCATTACCATTACCGAATGGGTGAATCCACACGAGCCTATGGTGTACGATGGCAATCTTAACTAGTTCCATCGTATGGGGTACGGGCATATTAATGAAAGTAATCAGCCGATCCATTAGGTCTCGTATGTCTGTGTGTTGAGGAAGGACATGTTTAGAGTTTTGGATCTCGCGATGCTCGTTCCGGTATGCACCAGGTCGAGTGTCACCCTCTCCATCTTGAGACGCATCTAAGCCATCCACTACCTTTCTGTGAAGATCAAGAATGAAACCTTTATCAAAGACTGTATCTGCATCAACCTCTTTCTCTATGTCTTTGAGGGTTTTCTCAAGGTTCAAAATCATTTTGATTTTCTCATCACGGGCAGCCCTTTTGTTACTACGAGCCGCTTCTACGTAAGCCGCTATCGTGGTGTTGTTTCCCTCGATATGGGTTGAGATTACGCTCTCAACTGTCTGAAACAGATTTTTGACCCCAAAGAATATCCAAGGAGGTGTGGTGCCGCTCAACTCCCTACTCCTAAGCGTTTCAAGTCCCACGACAAGACCAGCTACTTCTGAGTCAAGTAGCGGGGTAGGAAGTGTAAATAGCTTTTTATGGTCATGTTTATGGCGAGTCATAGTTAATCCTTTTGTTATCCACATTGTAAATTATGTAAGCATAATTGTCAAATCTAATCTGTTACTAAATAAATATCAAAATAGATTATGTAAGAATACTTATTTTGGGATGTAAGCATAACAGGGCTTGTTATGATAGATGGAGCGGTTGCTGGGATAGGACTCCTTTCTTCTACACAAGGGCTTAGCTGCGACGACGACCTTACACGCACATATTAAGTATCCATGGTAAGTAAGTTATAAACAGGTAGCTTGATATCTAAATTTGCATGCCTTATAGTATTAAGTGGATAACGTGTATGAATGGCGATAATACACGATTAGTAGCAACTTCACAGTACACTAGCCGCCTAGTAAGCGGCTACTTTTAGTCTCCAGAGAAACAGGGAGATTTTGAGTAGCTGCATACGCATCTACATTCAGACGACAGTTTGAATTGCTACACTAGCCAAATAAGCCCAGTTCTATGAGTAGAGCAGGGCTTATTTGATTTTTAGAGTAATGCAGTGGGCTCACTCACTGCTGGGCTAGGTTACCAGGTTCTGCCGGAGCTCTTGAGCCAATCGGCTACATCGGTATCCATATTGCGAGAAGCCCAGTTTCCGGTAAGCCGGGTAACCAGGTACTCATCGTTAGTATCGCCGGCAGCTTTCAGCTTGTTGACCCAAGTCTCGGGTGAAGAGCTTGTATCAATAAGCCAGACAGAACCTTGCGGATGTGCCCAGCTGCTAGCAGTTTTAATGGCGGCAATTACGTCATCGTAATCGCGGCCGGGGTTATGTAAGTCGTAAGCTATTTGTAAAACCATGTTAGTTTTCTCCTAATTTTTTAATTTGCTTGAGTCACCAAACTCAATAAAGGACTCCGGTGAGCCTTGTCCTGTCCCTTATAGGGAGGTGATTTTGGAGAGCAGCGGTTTACTCGCTTGAGTTGCTACACTATGGGTTCGTAATTGCCGGGCAACTTAAAGTTGCTGGCGGCGTTACCGACTTGCTCTCCGGCGGTGCGTTCCTTATACCCTGAGTTTTACCCTCACTTGATATGAAAAGAAGTCTACACCACACGAGGGATGTAGGTGCCCTCTAGCCAGGGCTTCTACTCCATCGGGAGCGTTGGTACTGCTACCTACTCTCCCTCGAGTGTTATAGACTTCGGTGCTAGAGCTGACGGGTACCAATCCGTATCTGTAAAATGGCAACGCCTCCATTTGCGTCTACCTAATATTATACACCTTTTATGCTTAAAATACGAGCTTAGGGCGTAGTATTATTCATAACAGAGGGGTTGCCGCTACTAGAACGCCTCGTTACACCCAGGCGGTTCTAGTCCCGGCTGCCAGAGTATTCAAACTCTGGTCTTACTCCTAAAAGCTGTTTCCAACGGAGTAGCTCGTTACAGATAAGGTTCCAATGCGAATGTACTTGGGCTACCAAGAAAAGCAACTTGTCTTTAAGGCAAGTTGTTTTTCTTTTTGTGGCAGAAGTAACCAAATAAAAAGTGAGAGATGCAGAAAGGTGCATTTTGATTGATAAATCAGCCCAAAGCCATAGTGGTTGACGAAGGTTTGGGGTCTGGCATTTTTAGCATACGGATTGAATTAATAAGGCCGAATAGTGTAGCCGCCAGCGGTATCAACAATGCTACCTGAAGTGCTCTATGCCTAGCGGTCGTATTTATATCAAGAATTTCTTGCTGAGTTAACAATGACTGGCTTTCCAGCTGTTTCTGCAACTGAGTGTTACTCATTATTTGAGCGTCTTTATCAAGTGAATCGGCAACTTGCACTTGTTGGCTGGGAGAAAGTACGGTGCTTGATGCGGACAGATTAGTAAATGAGAATGCCAAGGTTGCCAGCATTATAGCTCCTGCAAATGCTAGGCCGAAGGATAGCCCAAAAGAACCAGATGCTGAGTTTACGCCCGCCGCTTCACTGACATGTTTTTCTGCTATGGGAGATAGAGTGTAGTTGTTGAGTTGCGACACCAGTAGGCCCAAGCCGCTACCAGATAATAATAGAGGCAGTATAAGATTCCAGCCAGTGCCAGATCTTGGGATAGTAGCTATCAGTAATAAAATGCCTAAAACTAGAAGAAGAAAGCCGGTTTGGACAATTCTGCCAGGGCGCATATTCCCAGCCTTTTTGCCTGCTATCAAGGCTATAAGGAACATGCTTAACGACAACGGAGATAGCGACAGTCCAGCTTGCAAAGCATTGTATTCAAATACCATCTGCAGATAAATTGGCAGGGCGATCATCATGCCGCCCAAGCTGATTTGCTGCATCATTTGCTGGGTAATTCCCAGCCGGAAAATTTTGGACTTAAATAAATTTGGATCAAGTAGCATTGATTTATTCTGTCTTTTTCGTTTGACGAGCCAGTACACTAATCCGTCCAGGGCGATAATTCCAACCGCAAGAAACAGGACGACCGATTCTCCGCCTTCTTGCCAAATTAAAATACTCAAAACAATGCCGCCCATTCCTATGACTGATAAAAGCGAACCTATGAAATCGATTTGTTTTTTGCCGGTGAAGGGTACGTCCTTGATTAATTTAACATTCAATAAAACTATGCCTATCACAATTGCTTCCACCAAAAATCCCACTCTCCATGACAGGAAAGTAGTGATGAATCCACCTATAAGCGGTCCGACGGCCGTCGCAATAGCCGCCGAAGCACCCACGATCGCATAGGCCTTTCTTTGGGCAACACCTTCGAAATTTCCATGGATTAGAGATTGCATGGCTGGCAGGTATAGAGATGCTCCCATCCCGCCAATGATTGACCAAAAAATGATAATAGGAACAAGGCTTTGAGCTACGGTCATGGAAAGTGCTCCTAAAGAATAGCTCGCGATACCGATTATAAATGCCCGTTTGCGGCCGATTAAATCACCCACTTTGCTACCGATCAAGATAAAGGCTGCTGAAACTAATGCTTCAAGGGCAACGGCTGTCTGTACGCCACTTACAGATGCATCTATATCTTTAATTATGGCTGAAATGGATACGTTCATAAATGCCGTATCTATAACAAATACGAACATAGCCATGGATAATAAAATTGCTAATCTATTATTCATTTTTTTGTGGCCTATGCCTGTGCTTCAAGATGAAAGGTATGCCAAAAACGCTTACACACATCAGAATGCCACTAACGATCAACCACAGGCTCTGACTATCAAAAGTCGCTATAAAGTCGTTATAAAGATTCTCTACTATAATCCGGCCGTTCGGATCCTGCACGGACGACAATACGGCCGGTTTAAAGATTGGCCCTATCAATAAGGAAAATATCCCCACCAAAGCTATCACTACGCCTTGTGTGAGCATGATCGTTAGATAATTGGCGCGGTCCTTTATGTATGGAAAGGCCAATAACCCTATGGCTATCAGGAACGCGAACGGAGCTATAAATGAGAAGAAGATTCCATACTTATAAAGGTCCGGTACATTTTTTTTATCGATTAGAACGATCTGATCAGGCGTGTTTTCTACCCGCTGAAGGACTTGTCCATCAGCCTGGTCCTGACCTAATATCTCGACCAGCTTATTGATAGTATTTTTGATCCCGCTTAAATTTATTACTACGTCCTGCTGGTTATTCGACGTCAGGTAGATATGAAGCTTGGATACGCTTTTTGACAGCAGGGTCTGTACGCGGTCGCCATCCAAAAGGCCGCTAATGATTTTCGTCAAACTATCATCGGTTATATTTTGTATGCGCGGATAATTCTGCAAAGCCTCGTCGACTATTTTGCCCGCAAGGGCATCACGGCTTGATTGGGAAGTTAGAGATGCTACTGTAGTCCGGGTGAAATTATTCTGATTAAAAACCTGACGATTTACCCAGATAGCAGAGTTGACTACCAGCAGGAGAACTCCGGCGATAATGGAAGTGATTATCACCCTTTTGTTCAGTGCGCCTTCCCTGGAAAGCCTTGCCATGCCCTAGACCCTCTTCTAAGTGCCTGGATTATATATCGAACCGTTAAAGGCGTTTGTATGATATTTTACAGGCTTTCCGATTATGGTTGACTTTTGTAAAAAACAGTGATAAATAGAAGGTATACAACAAGGAGGGGTCATTATGGCAAACAATAAACCAACAGGCTGGGTCGGTTGGGTCTTTTTTGCTAGTGCGCTGATGCTACTAGTAGGAAGCCTGCAGGCAATAGCCGGATTAGTCGCTCTTTTCAAGGACGACTTTTTTGTAGTAACCAAGGATGGCCTGCTGGCCTTTGACTATACCGCGTGGGGATGGGTGCATCTTATCATCGGAGTAGTCATTTTCGCCGCAGGGTGCGCAATCCTGGCCGGCCAGACATGGGGCAGAATCATCGGCGTTTTCCTGGCTATCTTAAGCGCTATCGCGAATCTGGCATTCGTTTCCGCCTATCCCATATGGTCGATAACCGCATTAGTCATCGACGGCATGATCATATACGCCCTGACGATGCATGGGACGGAAGTAAAAGAATAATAATTAAGTAGTTGGAGGACAATTATGGCTAACAATAATGGAAAACAAGTCACAGGGTGGGTCGGCTGGGTTTATTTCGCCGGGTTTTTGATGCTGATTACCGGCATCCTTCAGATGATTGCCGGATTAACGGCACTTTTGAACGATAAATTTTATGTAGTTACCCAGCGAAATTTGCTGGCATTTGATTTTACTACCTGGGGTTGGGTTCATCTCATCGCAGGTCTGGTAATTTTGCTTGCAGGCATGTCGGTTCTAAGCGGGCACGTGTGGGGCAGAGTCGTGGCTGTTATTCTGGCTGTGCTTTCCGCCGTAATTAATTTCGTGTTCATACCGGCCTATCCGATATGGTCCATCACCGTAATCATCATAGATGTACTTATCATCCATGCGCTTACGGTCCATGGCGGCGAAGCAGGACGCTAATTTGTATTAACCGCGAATTTTGTTTTCGGCCAGGTAGGTTACATATACCATCAAGCCGGAAGCTAGTATGGATAGTACTCCTAGCAAGCGCATGAGCAAGGCCCCTTCTATGGCACCCGTCGCCCGGAGGAAGAAGTATACGGCCAACAGAATAAGTCCCGAACCGACCAGATATTTCCGGGGTATATAGATTTGCGCAGATATTGTGAAGATGCCCGAGAACGCGGATATTACCCCGAGTAAAAGTAACTGCCAATCAGTAGCATCATTGGGTCTGATTAAGAATTTGATACCGAAAAAAAACAAGACAAGCGCTACTATAGCCCCTCCTATGGAGAGTAACCAGACTTTTGCCAGTTTGACCCTTAATCTGTCCATGGCTTAATTGTTGTCCCAAAGGTCGCATTAGTCAATCGGGTTAGGCCTGCCTGCTATACTTCGATGGATGCAGGAAATATTCTATGTACTTATACTACTGCTTGGCATAGCCACATACGGTTCAGCGGTATACCAGATGCTAAGGAACCAATATTCTCCCAGCTTTTTCAGCAGGGGCGTATGGTTTTTACTCGGCATCAACAGTTTCGCGACGGTACTGCTGGGCGACGGAAGCAAATCAGCCGTCATACTGGCCGGAACGCTTTTCATAGGGAATGCCGCTGTTTTTATCGTCAGTTACAAAAAAGGTTCCAGAGAATTTCATTTCGCAGAGAAAATCAGCCTGTTTCTGCTGATAATCAGCGCCGTAGCCTGGGCCGGACTGGATGCGCCCTTCATAGGGTTGATAATAACCCTGGCCGCGCATTTCATAGGCGGGATACCGACCATATGGCGGACTATCAAAAAGGCTAGCGTGGAGCAGGCTTATCACTGGTACTTTTTCTTTATAGCAAGCCTGCTGAGCATTATATCCAGCCCCGATAAGTCACTGAACGTAATCCTCTTCCCTGTTTATTTCGCACTGTTCGATGGCATGATGCTACTACTGGTGAACCGCGCACGGATATTATCAAAGTGGATTGACAAAAATAGTTAAAAATGTTAAAATTATTACAATGGAACAAGGTGTTGAAACCCAAGCCCCTGCCCCTATTGCCCCGATTGAGGCGCAAAACGCTGAAAAGCCGTCTTTTCTTAGTCGCGCCAAAGAAATAGTTGCCGTAGGGGCTATCGCCGGCCTGGCTTTGGTAGCCGGAGTTAAAAGCGGCCAAGACACCTACGAAGCATCAGGAGCCCCTGTCTATCCCGGCAAAATAAGCGGCACCCCGGATTCACATACGCATATCTCTGCTGAAAACCGGACCGTTGATGATGTCTATGAAGAAGTAGGGGGGAAAGTATACAGAGGCAACCGGACCATTGATGTGCTAAAGCCTTCTGAAATATCCCGGGGGTTGTATAAAGGCCTATTCACAGATTTCGGCCATACACCGACTTACCGAATACCCAGATTAAGAGAGGTGGCTCACATAGATGACCGGTATTTATTTGAGGATGAGCATCGAGAGAATCCGAACCAGTATCCTCTGCGTATATACAATACGACGCAATACCCCCTGGACCTGAGATTCATTGACTATTCCGTAAGCGCTACCAAGCTTTGGCTTGATCAGACCCTGCGCCATGATGACGGAGAAGTGATTATAAACGGCATAGAGCGAGCACAGGTCAAACCCGTAGCTGACCCGCATACCCTTATAATGTCCAATATTTATCCGGACACGCTGGATAGAAGCCACTATAGCAAAGGCACCACCAGAAGATACCCCGGGCACGCCGCCGTCAGCTTCCTGGTAAGGCACATGCCCGGAGATTATGACGGACCGTTCAAGACCGGCCTACCCTTCAGTAAAAGAGGGATTGCGACTGAGATATGCCAGTCAATGGTCATGGTTGAAAATGTCAGGCCATTTTTTGCCTCCGAGGGCACCATTGAAGCGCATCGGGAATACTGGGAGAAACCTCCCGGCCAGAAAGGTTTGGATAGCGTTGGACAGGAAGAAGTATGCAACTCCCTAGGCGGCATAATCACGGCAATCTATGAGGGCGGGCAGGATGAGCTGGACCGATACAAGAACTGGCCTCAAAAAAATATAGACCTTACTTTTTCACAACACAGGGATGTTTCTATCGCAGACCGGCAAATACCAGATTTTTTCGCGCAAAAGAGATGCGCGCTACAAAAAGAAAATGAAATCATCACTACCCGCGACGGCAGAAACCTACCTACAGTAGCGTGGTACCGGCAGAACGAAGCCGACTAAAACTGCCAGGTTTTTAATTTTAGCGGGCAATAACAGAGGTTAATTGGTTGACATAAGATTTTATAGATTGTACAATTGTACGTATGGAACAGGCTGGGTTCGAGGCGCCTGGCTCTCCCCCGGAACAACTTCAGGAGGAGCAGGGCCGGTCCGAACATTCTCTTAAAGCGCGCGTCGGTGCGGCAGTAGCCGTAGCCGCCTCGGTAGCAGTATTCGCTGTTGCAGGCATACGCGGAGCAAAAGAAATCAATGAATCTGAGCCCGCAAACTCCGGAGCAGAGAATATTGAAGGGGTATATACCCCGGCCGGAGAGTTTGACGATACGCACCCTACTTCCCGCTCCGCAGAAAAAAGCATGGTTTCCCAGTATTTTTCGATAGGTCACGAGACCGGCCTGCTAGTGCCGGATGCGGACACGAGGCGTTTTTATCGCAATACGTTCAGCAACTACCAAGTAGGGATTTCCCAGCAGATACCCGCTCTAAGAGAAGTCGCGTATATGCAGGATGAGAAGCTTTTCAAGCCGGAATACGAAAACTATGTGAACATATATCCGGTTTCGATACTTAATAACACCGATCATCCGGTGGATTTGATGTTCATTAATTATGCCATAAGGGCCGAAAAAGCCTGGCTTAACAGCGAAAGAGCAGACTCCGACGGTTTCGTCGTCGGCGGTCATACTCGTGCCAGTGTAGAGCCTAACGGAGTACCACATAGGTTCGTTATGACAAGCAAGATTCCTCCCGAACTGCATAAGGATCTGCCTGAAAGCGACGGCGTTACCACGTACTTTTCTGATTCGACTTCCAGTTTTATAAAAGATAGTGGCACGCATAAATATCCGTTCACGCCCTGGATAGTCGGCACCGAGATATGCCAAGCACTTATAGACGTAGACAGTGAAAAGATAGTTCCGGGACATGAGCAGGAGCAGAAGGACGTGCAAAAATTCGTCGCTAGCTTTAATGAATCTGCCCGGGACAATATGGACCTGGCAACACAGGAAATCGTATGCAACGCTCTGGGCAGAGAGGTGGCGGCCGCTTACTTCGGCGGAAGAAAGGCAGTTAGCGAACTGCCTTCGGATGAAGACGAAGTCGGGCCCACCGGTACGCCCTGGCTTGACTATGAACCCTTCAGTCCGTCGGTCGGTAAATTCATCGAAATAGCTAGAAACATAAGAAACGGTGGCAGTACCAGCCTGGTCATAGGCATGAAGGGGGCAATCTCCCCGACAGCGGATTTTTACAGACAAAACGAGGATATTGTATCTGGTAATAATCGCTGAACGGTGATATTCTTTTCCTACTAAGCAGGTGTGGAGCTTAAACAAAAAATTACGTAAATACGAGGTTAATATGTTGGACAAAGGCTATAAAACTTTAGTGTATGCGGTAGTCGTAGTATCTGCCATGGGTATTTTCGCCTGGAAAATAGCAGACAATAACAACAGCGGGACAAATAACGCACAATCCTCGGTGATTGAGGCGCAATCAGACAAAATCAGCTATAAGGGCTCTGCCGGAAAAAATGCCCTGGTACTGCTCAAGGACAACTACAAAGTAGAAACCAAAAAATACAAAGGTCTGGGCGAGCAGGTCATCAGCATCAACGGCATTAAACCGGACAAGAAACACTTCTGGGGCTTTTATGTGAACGGCAAGCTGGCACAGGTCGGAGCCGGTTCGTATACCACCAAAGACAGCGATACGATTACCTGGAAGCTTGAGGCGATAAATTAATGCTTGCAATCGTTTTAATAATACTTGGCGTACTCATAAGGCTGGAGCCACACTTAGCCAACTTTGCGCCTATAGCGGCCATAGCCTTGTTCGCCGGCGTATATCTTAAGCGAAGGTATGCGCTGTTATTGCCACTGTCTGCTATGTTCATGTCTGATATTGTCATCGGCTTTGATTCCATCCAAAGCCGGCTGACTGTGTATGGGTCTTTCGCGTTTGTCGGGCTTATAGGACTGGCCGTAAAGAAGAAAAAGAATATTGCGACCATAGCCGGAGGCAGTATTGCCGGTTCGCTGGTCTTCTACCTTATAACCAATTTCGCATATCTTTACCCCGCTTCCATGTATCCGCATAATCTTTCGGGCGTAATTGCTTCTTATCACAATGCCCTGCCTTTCTTCAGGAACACCCTGGCCGGGGATTTATTTTATACCGGCCTGCTTTTCGGTTCATATGAACTTATCCGCTATATTGCCAGACAAAATTCACTAAGCTCTGTTTCCAAAACCGCATAGATAAAATCCGTAGTAGTATATTCGTATGGTACTCGATAATATTTTTGATTCCTTATCCATGGCATTCGCAATGGGCTGGGAAATACTTTGGGCCCTGATATTAGGTTTTTTAATTTCCGGTGCCATCCAGGCGGTAGTTTCAAAAAAACAAATGAGCAGGCTTTTGCCCGATGATAAGCCCGGGACTTTGACCAAAGCGACCCTGCTGGGAGCGGCGTCATCATCTTGTTCTTATGCCGCTGTGGCTATGGCCCGGTCAATTTTTACCAAAGGCGCTAACTTTACATCAGCGATAACTTTTGAGATAGCTTCGACCAACCTAGTAATTGAGCTGGGTATCATCATGGCCCTGCTCTTGGGGTGGCAATTCACGCTCGCCGAGTTCATCGGCGGGCCGATAATAATCCTTTTGTTCGCTTTGTTAGCGCGAATCTTTATAAGCCCCCGGCTGGTGAAAACAGCGGAAAAAATTGCCGGACGCGGGGTGCAAGGCAGGATGGAAGCCCATGCGCAAATGGATATGACCGTTCCAAAGAAAGGCTCGATATTCGACAGGTTAAGATCAAAAAGAGGCCGGACGGCCACGTCGCATTATTTCGTGATGGATTGGCAGGCAGTATGGAAGGACATAGCACTGGGCCTGCTGATCGCAGGAGCCGTAGCGACCTTTGTGCCTCATTCGTTCTGGGAAGGGTTCTTCCTTACCGACCACCCTGTCCTGGCCGCTGTCTGGGGGCCGATTATCGGTCCTGTCGTAGCCGTAATAAGCTTTGTCTGCTCGATAGGAAATGTACCGCTTGCCGCCGTGCTTTGGAACGGCGGTATAAGTTTCGGGGGTGTTATCAGCTTCATTTTCGCCGATCTGATAGTCCTGCCCATCATTAACATCTACCGCAAATACTACGGCTGGCGCATGGCCTTAGTGCTGTCCGGTGTACTTTATGCAGCTATGGTCATAGCCGGATACCTAATAGAAATATTGTTTCAAGCGCTCGGCCTTATACCGCAGGAACGCAATGCGAAAGTAGTAGAAGCTTCCGTAACGCTAAATTACACTACAGTGCTTAACATAATATTTCTGGCAATAACTGTTATTGTCCTGGTTAAATTCTTCCGAACGGGCGGCAAAAAGATGCTGGAGATGATGAAAGATAAGCCCGGCGCCGAGCACTCACCCAACCACTGAATTGCTAATAATCTCTAGCTCCCCGTGACGTTTTCTTACGGGGTATCTAAGAACCGTCTTGAGTTTTTCCGGCGGGTTCCTGTTCGGATCGTTCATGTATATTTCGTGATGGCGCCCGTATATCTCATATCCGTTGTCTGCAACGAATTTATAAAGTTTTTCCAGAGATTTCATCTGCTGGTCGTATGGGCCGATGTGCAATATTTGCGCGCAACAGCCTTCGTGCATATTCTCCAGCCTGGCTTTTTTATAAATTTCAGTTTTTTTCTTCTCAACCAGTTCGTTTACGGCTTCATCGAAAAATTCCCGGGTAACGAAATCCGGGAGACGCATAAGGGCGGTCCAACGCCAATCTTGCGGCCTATCAGGCTCGAATTCCTGGCCGACGCCAGTCCACCAGATGGCTTCCAGCGGAGCGGTCGTGAAATCTTCATATCCCTCAGGCAGATCATGCTTCTTGCCCCAAAGTTTAATAGTATAAAAAATTCCATACACCGTTTTGAGTGCTTCCTGGAAATCCTTATTTGCCGGGCTTCCGGAACCGTCAACTTTTATAAACAATATCGGAGGCACATTTATAAAATCCGGCTTTAGCTTAGCCCTGAAAGCCGGTGCATTTTTGAAATTAATCATTTTTTAGTATTTTAACCTCGCCTTGTCTTAGTTATTATTATTTATAATCTGCTGAAAGATACCGCGGTATTCAAAAGAAAGGGCAAGAACCAGAAAAACATCACGTAAAGTGCCAGCAGTATTTCCGGTACTATAAGTATTTTCAACACTTTGCTCAACTTAGAATTTTCCATTCCCGCCTCCTCTCACTTACCTCCCTAATATAAAAACAGAAAAGCAAACGGGCTTCTATGACTTATGTCACACAGCGGGCGTGAAACAATCGATTTTATAAAATTACAAATGTTGCGCAAGCATTTTTTCCAAAGCGGATAAATCTTTGATGATTATGTTTCTGCGATTGATTTCTATAAGCCCTTCATTCTTCAGCTTGACTAGCTCCCTGCTGACCGTTTCGCGGCTCAAACCGGCTACATCAGCAAGCTCATAACTATGCATGGGAATTACGAAGCTTCCATCCTTTTGTTTGCGGGCAAACCGTTTGCATTCGGTCACCAGCTCATACAAAACCCTGATATTCGCCTTGCTGACCATCAAGTGAGCCATTCTCCGGAGCAAGCCCTCCATCCCGGTATACACCCTGCTTAGCAGATTGTACAGAACATCAGTATTATCCTTAAGGAAAGCCACGACCTCTTCGGGTGGCGCCTGTCTGATTTGTACCGACGTCAAGCTTTCGAAAAAATATGAATTTTTTTTGTGGGTTATCGCCCACTGCATAGGGAAAAAATTAGGCGGTTTGTAAATATTTACAATGACCGAACGGCCTTCATCCGACACATCGTATTGCTTAACCCTGCCGCTGACTATATTGTAAATAGCCTGTGGTTCTTCGCCGCGATAAATCAGTATCTGTCCCTTTTTGTAAATCTTTACAGGGTACTTGGAAAAGAATTTTTCTATCTTGCGGGCTACTTGGTTATCCACAGGCCCTCCATTTGAACTATATTCTATAAATGCTTCGAATTCAATCTTTTTGAGTGAGCATAATCACGTTAATTTTCGGCATCGCATCAATGACTGGGATGAACGTTTTTGGCTAAATAGAAAAACAATCATAGGGAGGGTTGGTATGAAAAGCGAGTATATATATACTTCGAGACAAAAAAATAAGAATGATTTAAGATCCCAGTTCTACGAAGAACTCGGCAGTGACTGGGAATACAAGGCTAGAAAACTTCGAGCCAGACGCCAGCGGGCGCTCAAACACGGACGCGTAAGCAGACAAAGATAAACGATGCTCGCCGAAGCGCGGAGCTGTGTTTGCTTTGCTGTGGTAATCTAAATATGGTTATGCGTGGCAAAGAAAACAGCGGCCTTGTCATAAAAGGCTTGAGCAAAAAATATGCAAACTCTGATAAATATGCGCTGAACAATCTTTCACTTGAAGTAAAACCGGGCGAGGTATACGGCTTTTTGGGGCCGAACGGCGCAGGCAAATCTACGACAATCCGCACACTAATGAACTTCATCCAGCCGACTTCCGGCAAGGCGACAATCCTGGGCTTGGACATAGTAAAAGAAGCCACCGAAATAAAAAATTACGTCGGGTATTTATCCGGCGATTTTGCCGTATATAAAAAAATGACCGGCACGCAGTATCTTGATTATTTGAGCGAACTTCAGCCGCTAAAGACAAAAGGATACGAAAAACAGCTGGCCAAACGCCTGCAGGCTCAACTTGATAAACCGTTGGGAGAGCTTTCGCGGGGTAACCGACAGAAAATAGGCCTCATCCAGGCAATGATGCATGAACCGAAAGTCCTGATACTCGACGAGCCGACCAGCGGTTTCGATCCGCTTATACAGGAGGAGTTTTATAAACTCATAAAAGAAGCGAAACAAAAAGATACGGTAGTCTTTGCCAGCAGTCATATACTCAGCGAAGTGCAGAAGATGTGCGACCGGGTCGGCATCATCCGCGAAGGAAAACTGATAGTAGAACGCAGTATCGCCGAGATGGCTTCTGAAGCGGCGCAGACTTTTGATATAACCTTCGCCGGAAAAGTACCCTTGGGCGACCTGAAAAAGATAAAAGGCGTAAAAGTAATCAGCCATAACAAGCAAAATGTCGCCATACACATACACGGGCATTTGGCGCCGCTGTTCCGTCTACTGAGCAGACACGACGTAACGAGCATAGATACGCGCAACCTGGATCTCGAAGAAGTATTCCTGCGTTTTTATGAAGGTAAGGAGAAAACGAAATGATACCGATCATAAAATGGAGCATCTGGCAAAGGAAAGTAAGCACCATCTGGTGGTCAATATCTATCTTTGCGCTTATCTTCGTAACCTTGATAGTCTACCCGCCCTTCCGGGACGAGGCCCAGCAGTTGCAAAAAAGTTTTGAGAATCTGCCTGATGCGGCAATTCAGCTTTTCGGCGGAAGCGCAGATTTCTTTTCCCCGGTCGGGTTTTTGAACAGCCAGATATTCTTCATAGTCCTGCCTCTGGCTTTGGGAATATTGGCTATCACCGTAGGCCACGGAATACTTGGTAAAGAGGAGCAGGATTTGACGATAGAATCACTCCTTTCCCGCCCGATTTCCCGTACCAAATTACTTCTTGCGAAGGCTTTGACTGCGATAATCATACTTACGTTCGTAAGCCTTGTCTGTCTTATCACTACTTTGGCGACAATCAGGCTGGTAGATCTTGAAGTTGCCGATAAACCGATTATCCTGACTATGTCCGCCTGCTATCTTATGTCACTCAGCCTGGGAGCCATAGCATTTCTGTTCAGCTCGGTAGGAAGGAAAATCCGGGGTGCAGGGATAGGTATAGCGACCTTCATTGCGCTCGGCGGCTATATAATCAGCTCGCTGGCCGGCACCGTCGATTGGCTCAGGATTCCGGCGAAGGCCTTTCCCTTCCATTATTACCAGTCCGAAGCGATACTTAAGGGTTTTTATAATTGGAATAATGTCTACTTTTTTGTCGGGATAATAATATTTTGCACCGTGTTTTCATGGCTCAGTTTTCGCCGGCGCGATATATATTAGCGATTGCCTAAAAATTAATTATTCCGAATATGTCTTCTAAGTCACCGCGTTCGGGCTTGGTGTATTCAGCCATTCTTATTTTTTCCGGGCTGAGTTTATAAAGACGATATTCTCCGGCCCTGAGCTTGGACACAGGCGGGTTCGCCCCTTCACTGCTGTCCATGCTTATCTTTAGGATCTGGGTAAAGACATTCATGAAGTTCTGCGGGTCATTGTCCAGTGAAGCTTTCCCGACAACCTGCAGTGTAGTCTGCGTCTTCGCATCGTATACGGCCAGCGCCGCTTTAGGGTTCTGCTGAAGGTTGTTATGTTTCTCGGTGTTCTCTTTGGTTATGAAGAAAAAATTCAAATCCGCGTCGGTAACAAAATATATGGCGGCCCCATGCGGACTGTTGTCCGGGCCGGATGTGGATACCACGCCGATATGATTATGCAATAAGAAATCGTTTACTTTGCTAGGGTCTTCGCTTAGATTGATTGGCATAAATAAAGCATAGCCGAGCCAAAAAGGTAATACAAGGCTGTCAAAAAAAATATTTAGGATTATTATAATAATAGAAACTGGAGGTGTGATATGAAACCCAAAGACGAGCTATTGAATCTGAGCGGCCAAAGCGCAATCGTGACCGGGGGAGCTAAAGGAATCGGCCTGGGCATAGCTTCCCGGCTGGCCGAAGCCGGCGCGCAAGTTCTGATTGCGGATATTGACCTTGGCGTAGCGCAAAAAAGCGCCGATGAAATCAAGAAAAAAGGTTTTAAGGCCGAAGCCGTAAAGACCGATGTTTCCATTGAAGAAGACGTGATAACCATGGTTAAAAAATGTGAAGAAACCTTCGGTCCGGTTAATATCATGGTCAATAACGCCGGCATCTATCCAAACCGTCCTATAGCGCAGATGAGCAAGGATGAGTTCGAGCATGTCATGGATGTAAACCTGCGTAGTACATTTTTGGCTACAAAATACGCTTCGGAGTCCATGAAAAAAACCGGGCGAGGCGGCAAAATCATCAACATAACATCCATAGACGCCCTGCACCCTTCCATGGTCGGACTGGCGCATTATGACGCATCCAAGCATGGAATGTGGGGGTTCACCAAGAATTCCGCGCTGGAACTTGCCCCCCACGGGATATGGGTCAATGCCATAGCACCGGGCGGCATAGCCACGCCCGGCGTGGAAGCACTGCAAAAAGCCCGTAAAACACCTCAAAACATGGACCAGCAAAAGGCCATTGAAGCCTTTCTTTCCAGAATCCCAATGCACAGGATGGGCGAGCCGGATGACATAGGCAAGGTAGCGCTGTTTCTGGCATCCGATATGTCGTCCTATATGACCGGTGTCCAGATAGTAGTTGACGGTGGCGTATTGCTAAATTGACAGTTAATCTTCGCCTGTGCGCATTTTTTGCACGGTCTCGGGGATAAGCCCAAGCAGTTCTTCTATTATCAGGCCGGCGGATCCATGAACTGTCCGCCATTGTTTTGCCGCTTGCGAATGTATAACTACACCCAGCTTGGCACATTCAAATGCAGTCAGCCTGTCCGGACAATATTGTGCCAGAAGACCGCCTATGAGGCCAGCAAGCACGTCGCCCGTACCGCCGGTTGCCAAAGCGGGATTCTCATACTTTTCAGTCCATTCACGCCCCGGAGATATTACTTTGGTTTTATGGCTTTTGAGTACCACCGTGCAATTCAACTTTGCCGACATCCGTTCCGGCGAACTGATGGACAGGGCTTTGGCCAGCCTTTCAAATTCCTTAGGATGCGGTGTCAAAACGCAAAGACTATGTATTTTTTCAAACAGTTCAGGATATTTCGCTATGGTGTTGAGCGCATCGGCATCGATTACGGTAGGCTTGCCCAGCGCCAGTATATCCGCTAACAGTTTTTTGTTTGCCGGCCTCATGCCCAAGCCCGGGCCGGCAACTATGGCCTGCCACTTGCCCGCCTCCCGGTTAAGTTTTCCGTCCGGGATTATCCCTACGGCCTGGGGAACCTGTCTTATCAGATAGATAAGCAGTTCTTTTTTGCCTACGAAGGTTATCAGGCCCGCCCCACTCCTTATCGCGGCCTGGGCCGCGAATATCGGGCTTCCCAACATCACGTTCTCCTTTGAGATGGAACCTCCGATAATCGCAACCGTGCCGAAAATACCTTTATGTCCCGAACTCGGGCGGGATGGCAACATAGCTTTCATAATTTCATTGTACCGTGTTTTCAAAGGCGAGTAATAGCCGGATTATTAAATTTTATATCACACATGATTTAAGAGAGGGTATTGGCATAAGTATTTTTGATGAAAATGACAAATATTCTCACCATTAAACATAAGTGCTGTATCGTAATCTACATTAGTATTTACTAACCTAAAGGAAAGTCATGTCAGAAAGTTCAACAAATATAGGCTCACAATCCGACGATAGCGGGCAAGCTATCCGCGTTTTGATAATCTGATTCTATTTACAATAGCTATTTGAATTTGCGCCGTGCGCCCAGCGCCGGCATTATTCCGAATGTGATGATGCCTGCCAGCACTATGGCGAATCCGCACATTATGCTTGGAATCCCCTGCACTGTTTCCGGCTTGGCCATATTAGCTAAGGTGGTGGGGATAAGTAATGCCGCGTAGCCCAGAGCAAACAGAATCAACGACTCGCGATTCTTCCGCGCCATAGCTTTGGCAAACTTAACGCACAGATAACCACCCATGAACAACCATAGATAATAATAAAGAAAATAAAGACCGCCAAGACCCGGCTTCAGCTGAAAGATGACGTAATTACCGGCACAAACGTGGCCGCTGAACGCCTTCTCGCTGATAGCGAACACGATTATCCACGCGCTGGCCATGCCATATACGGAACCGATGATATTGTTCCAGGGTTTTTTAGCTATCGTATAAATAAGATGGATGCCTAGCGCGGGCAGTATGGTTATAGCAACGAACCCCGCACGCGACCAGGAGGCGGCATTTACGCCCAGACCTCCGCATACGTTATATTCCGCAATTTGAAACAACGCCAGAAAAAACAAAAGCGCGGCTGATAACCGCGCGACTGTATTGAGCCTATAGCGTATAAGCGTATAAATCAGAAAGCCGGCCTCAATCAAAAAAGTCGCCAGCATAACCGGCGGGGAAAAACACTTGAAGGACAGTTCTTTTGCTCCACCTCTTGCCATCAGTTTATTATACACCCCTGTCCGTTGCGCTCAGTGAAATCTCAAAATAATATGAACCGGCCTGCGGCTTAGGGTTCTTTTGTCCTATGCAGGAAGAAATCACGCCAGGCTTCAAGGTTTTTGCTGAATCTTGACTTGCTACGCTCCTTTTCCTGGCGTATTTCCTGCTTCGTTTTCGGCAATTGTACGGTATGGGACATGGCCACGCTTTTCGGTATCAGATAAAGTTTTTCTCCCGGTTTTGCTTTGTTGAGCTGTCTGCGGGCGGATAATTGAAGGTACTCGTCGGATTCGAAATAAACATTTTGCAGGCGCAGATTCTCATTCTCCAGTTTTTTTATCCTGTTTTTCTGTTCTAAGGAAGCCTTTTCCTTTTCAAGTTCGTAGTTTAACTGCAGAGTTTTCAGACTGCTCCAGGCAACCAGCAGAACTACGAAGCCGAAGGCAAGCAGGCCGATTATCCGAATGTCGGAAAACTGCTTGATGGTTTTTTGCCAGTCCGTAATTTTTATTTTTGATAGCATGTCTACTTTATATTATAGCAATCTGCTATACTCAATCTGTTACAAACTGAGTCAGTTTTTCGCATTTTCTTGTTGCGCTAGGCATTTACGAGGAACTCGAACGAGCCGTACCCAGCGTACGGTGAGTGAGTACCGGAGTAAATAACAACGCGCAACAGTAAAAGCGGTAGCGGAGTTTCCTGCTCCGCAGGAAAGCAGGCTGGCGCGGTGCGTAAAACTGAGGGGCGGTAGCTCAGGGGTTAGAGCAGTCGGCTCATAACCGATTGGTCGCAGGTTCAAATCCTGCCCGCCCCACCATTCAAGAAGCCTACATTTATGTAGGTTTTTTGAATGGTTGAGAGTGTGGCGGTTGGACTGCGACCAAATTGGTCGGAGGTGAGAACAGCCGGTGGCTGTACGCAAGGGAGCCAACTCTTGCAAACTTGTTTGGAAAGATGTTGCGACGGGGTCGCGGAACGCGACCAAATCCT
The DNA here is from genome assembly GCA_035700225.1 of Saccharimonadales bacterium (SeqCode). Taxonomy (GTDB): domain Bacteria; phylum Patescibacteriota; class Saccharimonadia; order Saccharimonadales; family 2-12-FULL-41-12; genus JANWLD01. Next base: position 4,302 of record DASSOT010000068.1, on the reverse strand, counting down.
GCCCGCCTCTCATTTTGCTCGGGATTAAAAAAACCGTTTTTCTTAAAATGCTACAATTATCTCCATGGACCTAAACTGAGTAATAACTTGGCATGGTTTATAAATCCACAGAAAGAAACAGCTCGTCATGAGTACTTCTTTCTGTGGTCATAGCTGGAAACGGCTATGGGTGGTCCGCAAGGATTGCCGCTCTTGGCGGGCTTTTTGGTTTGCCACATGATAGACTTTACAAAAAGTGGAGGAGCCGTAACAAATGAAGAACATATTAAAGTCAATCGGCGGTATGCTGTTAGGCATTGCCATTTTTGTGGCAATTATTGTTGCTATAGGTTTGTTTTTTGTCTATGGAACAAAAATAGCATTCAGTATTGAGCCATTTATTAACTGGCTCGCAGGTATTTTGTTTGTTATCGATCTATTGGTACTTCTATTGGCATTTTCATATAAACTACGCCCTTTCGTCGGTCTCGTACTTTTTATATCCTCTTATGTTTTCGGGATGTCAGTGTGGATTTACGGTTTAGCTGTGACATTATCGTTGTGGGGTTTCGGTGCTTTAGTAATAGGTTTATTCCTTGGCGGTATCGGTGTAGTGCCCATTGGTATGTTGGCCGCGATTTTTCATAGTCATTGGGACATATTCTTCACGTTACTTATTACACTAGTGCTGACATACGGTACGCGTCTTGTTGGCGCAACACTGGTTGAAAACGACGAAAATGAATTGAATGAACACCCTTCTGAAGACTTCATTGAGGGTGAGACAATAGAACATAAAACTCGCACGTGGGGAGACTTAGGGTAATGGAGTTAGCACATTCAATAATCCAGCAAAATTACATTAAGCAAGTGAAGGCCCTCGAAACGAAAATAGAAAAAGCAAGTGAAGGCGAACTTGATCTTGAGCTACTGGATGACGCTCAAAAGAAACTTGACACATTAGCCGAGAAATACCAGTATAACGATAAAATTGGCTCGGCAATCTATAGGCTATACGAGTTGCAAGCAGTAATACATTATTTCAATGGAAATGATGCCGATGCACTTGATTTTATAAACCAGGCTGTTAAGACTCGTGGTAGTAGCTACCCTCGGGCCGAGAAGCTAAAAGCACAACTGAGCAACATAACAGAGGAACCAACAATACAGGAACAAGAGCTTTCCAAAGCAGAAAAGCGCAAGAGGTTAATTGGCGTTGATGGCTGGCTAGCGTTGTATGTAGTGGGGCTATTCCTTGGTACATTTATAACTATCTTCAACTTTTTTAATGGCGGAGTAGGATTGTCATCTTCCGATATAAATAGTATCAACCAATATAAGAACGGTCTTGGTGATACTCTTCAGACATTAACTGCATTTGAGAACTTAGCTTTGGCTATATATGTTGCTCTCCTCGTATCTGCAATAGTCCTTATTCTTCGTAGGAAAAAACTGGCTATAGCAATTGCTATTACAAGTATGGTCTTTGGTGCAGTATATACGATAACTGATTATGCGATTGTGTCATCACTGTTTGATTCGGCTAATTTGACTCAGTATGTGCAACCGGAGCTTAGTAATGCGGCTGGATATGCGGGTAGAAATGTGATTTTTGCCTTAATCTGGATTCCATATTTTTTGGTGTCAAAACGTGTAAAAGCAACACTAATAAGACAGTGAGGATTATAGTATGAAGTTGCCAGAAGAAAAAAGCGAAAAACGTAAGAAAACCAAGCAATCATCGCAATGGCTTGTTGCGCTTTGCATTTTTACATTTCTTGTCAGCCTTATGAGCGCTGGTTTTTCTGCGGCAGTTTTAACTAACATGCCACACGAGGTTGAAAGCTATGTGAAGGCGCACAAACAGGAGCTCAAAGGTGATAAAGGTGATACTGGCCCTATAGGGCCACGTGGCTTTACTGGTGCCAATGGGTTGGACGGTACTAATAGCTACTCACCTACTCACTGTAGCAGTTACGGTTTTGGGGATTATGTTTCAACTAATTGCTATTAATGTGTCGCTGTGAGACATGAAATCCGCTTTATTTAGTCTTGCCGTGGCCGAGAATCTCCCAGCCTTTGGCGCAATATTCGCATTCTTCCGGCTTGTAGCTTATAAGCACTTCTTTGATTACCGATTTGTAAGGGACATTCATCTCGTCCAACAGTTTAAGGCTTTCACTTCTTTGCCAGGTGTTTATGACCTCAAAATTATCAAAACCCAGTTCGCGCATTGACCTGGAAACAGAAGAGGAATTTGTCCCGGTAGTCCCTACGTCTTCTAATATCACCGCTGATTTCGGCTTTATTTCCTTCAGGCGGCTTATTGATTCGTCTGTGAGGACTGGCTGATTGCGCGAACCTTCCGGCTTGAGTGTGTCGAGCCCCGCTACTCCCAGCTTGTCCGCCACGGCGAAAGCCAGGCGGTTCGTGCCATTGGCAACGCCTATTACAGCATCCGGCAAAACATCATAATTTTCGCGGATAAAGTCAGCCGTAACATCAACCCATTGATTGAAAAGTTCGCTATCATCAGGTATCAAGTCGAAATCAATCTTCCTGCCATGCAGGCCTTGGCTGAAGACATGATGTACGCCTTCTTTGTCCAAAATACCGCTACTTAGGATTTCTTTCTTGAATTTGTCTACATCAGCCACTGCCTAACTCCTGTCTTATCAATCTTAGCTTGCCTAGCAAATCATCCGCATCTTTTGCGCCCATCAGGTTCTCACGCATCTCTTTGGCCCCATCAAACCCGTTAACATAAATTTTACAGAATTTATTGAGCGTAACAATAGGCCTTTCACTGCGTTTCCAAACACTTTTGAACAGTTTTACCTGTTTTTCATAAAGCTCGAGCCTTTTTAGCGGTTCGTAGTCCGCCCACACCGTACCTTCCGAAAACGCGAACGGGTCATGGAAAACTCCGCGCCCTATCATGATGCCGTCAACGCCGTATTTACTGCTTATTTCTTCGCCGTGCGCCCTGTTTTCTATATCGCCGTTGGCGACTAGCAAGGTTTCGGGCGCCATCTCATCCCTCATCTTCACTATCTCTTCCAAAACTTCGAAATGAGCCGGGACTTTTGACATTTCCCGCACCGTCCTTAAGTGGATAGTTAACATGTTAAGTTTCTTTGACAGTAAAAACCTTATCCACCCCATATTGATATCGGAAAAGCCAAGTCTTGTCTTTACGCTTAGCGTACCCCGCCCGCGCAGACCTTCCCTGGTCGCCTCGATTATTCCCTCCGCCAGCGGATGGTCTTTTATCATCGCACTGCAACAACCGTTCTTTATGACCGCTTTGTCCGGGCACCCCATGTTGATATCTACACCGATAAGCTTGCTCTTGCCCGTTTTGTCCAGGGCTTTTTGGCCGGCCTGCTCATTGGCAGAATTTATCAAGGAAGAATCTAGTATCTGCTCGGTAATATTTTTATAATTTTCCGGCTTCTTTCCCCAGAACTGATAAATCATCGGTACTTCAGATGCAGAATAGACTATCTTGTGGAGCAGTTTGTCGCGGCCTGCACTGGACAGCCCGTCTACGTTGACGAATTCGCTCATAAGAATATCCGGCGGAGATATTTCTGAGATAATCTGCCTGAATACCGTGTCGGTCACATCATACATCGGTGCCAATATAAAAAATGGCTTCGGCAGGGTTTTCAAATAATTACTCATCGATTAAAACTTAAGCCGTTCGGCCATTTCGGCCAAGGACTTGTGGTCCGGTTCGGCTGTCATGTCGGGCGCTTTGTTGTATTCAGACATATTGTTGAATGGAAAGACATGTACATGCGCGTGCGGCACATCGATACCGATGACCTTTATGCCTACCCTGCCGGGTTGTAGGACCTCTTCGATGCGTTTGCAAACCTTTCTGACGGTATCATTGACTGCCTGGAAATCCTTGTCCGGTAGCTCCCAGTATTTATCAACCTGTTTTTTAGGAATCACCATCACATGTCCGGGCGCCATCGGGTGGATGTCCATGAATGCCAAGGTTAGCTCGTCCTCGTAAACTTTGTGACAAGGAATCTCACCTTTAATAATCTTGGTAAAAACAGACTCTTCCATGCCCCTAATATAACAGATACGGAAGTTCTACTCCCACCTAAAGATTCTAAATGCAATCAAATACACTATGACTGTCCACCCCAGCATCAAAGCTATCTGCGGACCGAGACTGACAAGGTGCTGGCCTTCCGTAGCTATCAGACGTACCCCGTCAATCACCGGCGTAAGCGGCAGGTAATTGGAAACGCTCTGCAACCATTCCGGCATCAGAAAACGCGGGAAAAATGTACCGGATAAGAA
>DASSOT010000067.1:0-7431 GCA_035700225.1 Saccharimonadales bacterium (SeqCode) | reverse complement strand
ACTCTTGAGAAAGTGGCCAAAGTATTGGATATCGAATACTACATAGAGGAAGGGGAGGCCGCCTTTTACGGCCCGAAGATAGATATCATGGTAACCGATGCTTTAGGGCGGGAATGGCAATGCGCTACCGAGCAGTTAGATTTCGTCATGCCCGAAAGGTTCGGATTGAGTTATGTTGATGCTGATGGGAACGAGAAAAGGCCGGTCATGATACATAAGGCTCTGCTTGGGTCTATCGAGCGGTTCATGGCCGTATATATAGAGCATACGGCTGGTAGATTCCCGGTCTGGCTGGCACCGGAGCAAGTCAGAATCATAACCGTCAATCAGGAGAAAGCTACGATTGAGTTCACGCAGAGCATACTTGAAAAGGCTAAGGAGCTAAAATTAAGGATAACTGCTGATAACAGCAATGAATCGGTAGGCAAGAAGATAAGAAACTCGGAACTGTCAAAAGTGCCCTACGTCATCGTGGTAGGAGAGAAAGAAATAGACTCGGGCGAGGTCGTTCCGAGGGTTCGGGATGATATGGAAGTTCAAAAGGGGCACAGCCCGCGTAAAATTGAGGATTTCCTAAAGACGGTTAAGAACGAAGCCATGTCGCGCGTTACAAAAACTTCTCTATGACATCTGTTAGTACCATAGCGGTAGATCTTGACGACGTATTGTCGGCAGGCGCCCAGGGGTTTGTAGATTTTAGTAATAAACGCTGGGGCACAAACCTGACGGTAGATGATTTTACAGAGAGATGGGCTGAAATATGGGAGGTGGACTTGGAAGAAGAAAAAAGACGGGCGCATATTGTCTATGACTCCGGCATCATGAGGAGATATAAGCGCCTGGACAGGGCACTGCCCGTGTTAACGAAACTGTCCGAAACATATAAGCTGGTCGTTCTGACATCAAGGGTCAGGCGTATCGAAAAGGATACGATGGAGTGGCTGGACAAGCATTTCCCCGGTATTTTTACCGAGGTACATTTTGCCGGTTTCTATGATGAGCTTACTTCGGATTCCCATACTTATACCAAGGCTGAAATAAGCAGGGAGATAGGGGCGGATTATTTGATTGATGACCAGTTAAAACATTGTTTTGCGGCGGCATCTGCGGGCATCGAAGCTATTTTGTTCGGAGATTACAGCTGGAACAGGACCGAGGAATTACCAGCTAAGGTTACCAGAGTAAAAAACTGGCAGGAAGTCGGGGAATATTTTGCAAGGAAAAGCAGATAAACAGTTCAGGGATATGGTCGAGGCCGTGGTTGCGCAGATTCCACAGGGGCGGGTAATGACATACGGCCAGATAGCGGCCTTATGTGGCAGTCCGCGTTCGGCCCGAATAGTCGGCGGTATCGCGCATTTCGGTAATCCTGAACTGCCATGGCAGAGAGTGGTAATGAAGGACGGCAGCTTGGCAAGAGGCTTCCCGGGGGGTTTGACTGGCCATAAGTCCGCCCTGGAAGCAGACGGGGTCAACATTGCGGACGATTATCGTATTGATGTAGAGGAGTATATATGGCGTCCGGACCTCTAGTGGTGATTGCCGGCCAGACGGCTTCCGGCAAGACGGCTCTGGCAATAAGATTGGCTCAAAGTTTTAACGGTGAAATAGTATGCGCCGACTCGCGAACTGTCTACAGATATATGGACATAGGTACAGCCAAACCGAGTAAAAGCGAGCAGGAACAAATCAGTCATCACTTGTTGGACATCGTCGATCCGGATGAAAAATTCAACGCCGTTGAAATGAAAAAAATAGCCGATAAAGCCATAGAAGATATAAATTCTCGCGGTAAAACAGCGTTTTTAGTCGGGGGTACCGGGCTTTTTATCAGTGCCGTGATATATAATTTTCGCTTCGGTCCGAAAGATGATTCGCTCAGGTCACGCCTGGACAATCTTTCTCTCTCGGAACTTCAGGAGGAAGCCAGAAAGATCGGCATATCGGACAATGACATAAGCTTTGATAATAAGAGGCACCTGGCCAGAGCGGTTGAAAGAGGGGGCATGGTAAAAGACGAAAAAAGGCTAAGGGACAACTGCCTGTTTATCGGCATCAACCAGGAAACCGAAGAGTTGAAAAAACGTATGAAGAGCCGTTTGGAAAATATGCTGGAGTCCGGTCTGGAAAATGAGGTCAGGCGGCTGGCTGAAAAATACGGCTGGTCGGCACCCGGTATGAACGCCATATGCTACAAAGAATGGGAGGGGTATTTCGCCGGTGAACAATCTTTGGAAAAAACAAAACAAAAATTGTACAAAGATACATGGCACTATGCCAAAAGACAGAAGACCTGGTTCAAAAGAGATAAGAATATACACTGGGTTACCTCTGGTGATGAGGCAGTTCGTCTTGTGCAACAATTTTTGATACAATAAGCCGTATGGTTGAGCAATTGTTTGGGTCAAAGACTCGTGTGAAGTTGTTGCAGTTATTCTACGGGAATCCCAATAGGTCATTTTATGTGCGCGAAATCACTAGAAAGATTGATGAACAGATAAATTCCGTAAGGCGCGAACTCGCCAACCTTTTGAATATCGGCATAATCTCATCCGAAACCACAAACAACAGGCTTTACTATGAGGTCAATCAGAAATATCAATATTATCAGGCCCTATCCGAGATATTCGGCGGCCAGACGACAAAACCCGTTGTCGATACAGGCGACGATTCTTCTGACGATACCCTTAAAAACGTAGGGAATGTTGATCTGGCTTTGCTCACAGGACAATTTACCAGGGACGAGAAAAGCGGGGTAGATTTACTGCTGGTCGGTGATATAAATCAGACACAGGCAGGGAAATATGTACAAGACATGGAGAAGAAGGAAGGTAAGGAGATACGTTATGTACTCATGTCTGTTTCGGAATTCAATTATAGAAGGAAGCTTAATGACAGGTTCATAATAAGCGTCCTTGAGTCAAAAAAGCAGGTGCTGGTGGATAAAAACGGTCTTTTGAAAAAGCAAAAACCGGAGCCGGCAAAAGATCAAGAAGAACAAAAAGAAGAATAAAGAAGGAGTTTCCTGATGGAAATAAAGTATTTCGGCGCTAACGCAATCAGAGTACAAACCAAAAAAGTCGGGGTAGTTGTAGATGATAACCTGAGTTCCGTGGGTCAAAAGTCAGTTACCAAGCCCAACGACCTCTCCGTTTACACCCGAAAACAAGAAGAAACGAAATTGCCGAAGAGCGTCTTTTATGTCGATAGACCGGGTGAATACGAGGTTATGAATGTATCTATAAAAGGTGTTTCTGCACAAGCGCACATAGACGAGCCGGGCACTAAGAACGCTGTTATGTACAGATTAGTAATCAATGATTTCAAGATTGGCATAATCGGCCATGTATACCCCGACATCAGCGAAGAACAGCTGGAAGCCCTAGGCATGATAGACGTTCTTTTTATACCTGTGGGCGGGAATGGATATACATTGGATGCTATAGGCGCTCTAAAGATTATCAAAAAGATCGGCCCTAGCATCGTCGTGCCGACTCACTACAAGGATCCAAAGATAAAATACGAAGTACCCCAGGATAGCATCGAAGATGTACGCAAAGTGTTTTCTATGGAACCCGTAGAAGAGATGGAAGCGTTGAGTCTAAAGAGCAGAGAATTTGCCGAAGGAACGCGTCTAGTAATCCTAAAAAACGTCCTCTAAAATTTAACACAACCAGAGGTATGCTACCGGTATCGGGCTAGTTTTATTTATCTGCAGGCTTTTCGGGTGCAGAAGTTGTGAGGAGGCCTTTCTTTTTCAGGGTACGTATGGCTGAAGTACTAAGCTTCATCTTTACTTTTTTACCATCAACAACCACAGTCTTGGTCTGAAGGTTAGGCTTCCATGTTTTGCTGGTTCGGCGTAGCGAGAAGCTTACATTATGTCCGAACTGCTTTCCCTTACCGGTAATTTCACATTTTTGCATAGGAGGACATTGTAGCGTTTTTTAGCCCGAAAAGCAAGAACAGACAGCTGTTATACTAGGTGAGTATGATTAGTTCGGTAGATTTCTCTACTATTGTAATAATTTTCTTCTCACTGGTGGTTTCCATAACTCTTCACGAGGCGATGCACGCCTTTACGGGCCACTGGCTGGGCGATGATACCGCCTACAGGGAGGGAAGGATATCCTTGAATCCCTTCCGGCATGTGGATCCGTTCGCTACCATTCTTTTGCCGATGATAACTCTCGTGCTATTCCATATACCCCTCTTGGCCGCCAAGCCGGTACCTTTCAATCCTGCACGCGTTAAGTTTGATGAATATGGCGCGGCACTCGTAGGTTTATCAGGCCCTCTGACGAACTTGTTGCTGGCACTGTCTACTGCCGGCATTATTAATTTGGTTCAGAATTCTATTTCGTACGGTCTTCTCAAGGTCCTGACAATATTCCTCGTTGTCAATGTAGGCCTGTTTGTCTTCAACATGGTTCCTATCCCGCCGCTTGACGGCTCCAGGCTGGTTTATGCGTTTGCGCCCCAGTCAGTTCAGAATTTTATGGCTTCATTGGAGGGTCTGGGTATAGTGATAATATTCGCCCTCATACTGCTCATACCTGCCTTCGGCGATCTGATAACCCAGATAGACCTTTCCATAATCGATTTACTGCTATAAATTCTCTAATAACAACAAATCCCCTATAGCTCGCCTATTGAGCTACAGAGGATGGTCGGGGTGACAGGACTTGAACCTGCGACCTCACGGCCCCCAGCCGTACGCGCTAGCCAACTGCGCCACACCCCGTGAATATCAGAGATATTTCCAGTATACAGTTTACAATATTATTTATCCTCCATCATCTAAAGCGTTCTTATTTTATGATATAGTTCTAACTGTTTATGTGGCAGGAAAAAAATAATTCACTCTACCGAAAAATAAAATTCAAGGATTTCGATGAAGCTTTTAGGTTCATCGAAGAGTTGGCAAGCATAGCAAAAAGAGAGAACCATCACCCCGAATTCAAAAGTAATTACGACGAAATCGAGGTATGGCTGACGACCCATTCAGAAGGAAAAGTTACTGGAAAAGATCGAAAGTTTGCTCAACAAATCGACACTTTTTTGGAAGCAAAGTCCGGTTCGGGCGAGGTAAAAACAAGTACTGCAAAATTGTTCACTGACGGAGGTTCCAGGGGCAACCCGGGCCCAGCCGCAACGGGGGTGGTTATCTTAGATATGGAAGATAACGTTGTAAAAAAATCTAGCACATATTTAGGCAAAACTACCAATAATCAAGCAGAATACCAAGCCTTATCTGAAGGTTTGCGGCTCGCGCAGACGCTGGGGGTTGAAGAGCTTTCGGTCTATATGGACAGCGAGCTGATAGTCAAACAAATAAACGGTATTTATAAGATAAAAAATGCGGATCTGAAGCCGCATTATGACGATGTCCTGGTCCTAGCTGATAAGTTTAGAAAAATCAGCTTCACTCATGTACCTCGCGCTATGAACAAGCTGGCGGATGAAATGGTAAACGAGTGTCTGGACAAACAGAAATAATTAAGCCAGATTATCTGTAAGCCGGGTTTTGTACCCGCAAAAGCGGTGTTGATCATCTATCTAGCCTGACGATTGCTCGGCAGGTCAAGCGGTTCTTTTGATACGCCTTAGGCGGGAAACCTTTTGTTAAGACACATCTCCTTGCAACAGGTAGGGTTTACCTCTCCCTGTAGTCGCCTACAGGGACTGTGAGCTCTTACCTCACTCTTTTCACCATCTCCCGCTAGTGCGGGAAGTATTGTTTCTGTGGCACTTTCCCTAGGGTTGCCCCCGGTTGCGGTTAACAACTACCTCTCCCTGCGTTGCCCGGACTTTCCTCCCAGCACCTTTCAGCACCGATACTCAGAACTTACTTCTGTTCAGCTTCAAAAGGTGCTGGGCGATCAACCGATAATCTGGCCGAAATATTATAGCATTATTTAATTGCTGTTTTGACAACTTCAGCGAATACTTTGGGCTCTTTTACGGCCAGCTCGCTAAGTATTTTCCTGTCAACGGCGATGTTTTTATTCTTCAGGCCGGCTATAAGCTTGCTGTAAGATGTGCCGTTGGAACGCGCCGCGGCATTTATACGGGTGTTCCATAATGCTCTCATGGTTCGCTTACGGTTCTTACGGTCACGGGTTGCATACACTAATGCCTTGGTCAGCGCCTGTTTGCCCCGCCTCACGCTGGAACGATTGCCCCGCGTCATGCCCTTAGTGGCTTTCCTTATCTTTTGGTGACGTTTGTGCGTAGTTACGCCTCTTTTTACTCTCATCGTTTAAGCTCCCAGCTTCAGTTTTATGTTTTTGCGATTCTTGCCTTTGATTTCTTCGGTACCGGCAAAAGTACGCTTTCTTGAAGCGCTTTTCTTCTGTAGGAAATGATTACGTGCTGAATGACGGCGCAAAACCTTGCCGGACTTTGTGATCTTGACCCGGTCCTTCGTACCGCTATGAGTTTTTAGCTTTGGCATTGTTTCTCCTGATTACGAACGTTAATTGCTTCCCGGACAATTGGGGCTTCTGGTCTACGACGACTCTTTCGCCCAGTATGTCCAGGACTTTTTCGGCCAGTTGAAAGCCTATGTCTTTATGGGCCAGTTCTCTTCCTCTGTAAAACACTACGATTTTGACCTTGTGGCCATTTTCCAGGAAGTTTGTAACTTTATTCAGTTTCACTCCCAGGTCATGGTCGCTTATTTTTAGGCCGAAGCGCATCTGCTTAAGCTCTAAATTCTTTGCGTTGCGCCTGCTTTTTTGTAGTTGTTTGGTGCGTTGATAGTTGAACTTGCCCCAGTCAACAATCTTTGCTACTGGCGGGTTTGCACCAGGGGATATCTCAACGAGGTCCAGTTCCTGGTCGGAAGCCATTCTTAGTGCTTCTTCCTTCGATAAGACACCTATCTGATTTCCGTCCTCATCGATAACGCGCAAATTATGAGCACGTATCTCATGATTTAGACGGGGCCTCTTACTGATTGCAAATCTCCTTTTCGAAAAGACTATCAGCGACTATCCTAGCAGATAAGCAAACAGGGGTCAACAGATTTGTTATAAAAGTTCGGCTGGCTTTTTCCGGTATTGTAATGCCTCGCCTATTTCTTCCGTCCCTATAGACGCTTTACGATCCAGGTCGGCGATAGTGTTTGCCACCCTTAAAGTTCGCATATAACCCCTGGCAGAAAGGCCCAGCCTTTTAGCGGCCTGATTAAAAAATTCTTCAGCTTCCTGTGTCAGACGATTATGCGACTTCAGTTCGTTGCCGGAAAGCCGGCTGTTTAATTTACCAGAACGTTTGATTTGGATTTTACGGGCCTTATCTACTTCATCCATGACGCTTGCACTTGTTTGTTTTTGAACCTCGGTTTTCAGAAGATGGCCATGGTTTATCTCGTCCACATCTACAAAAAGGTCGATGCGGTCAAAAACTGGCCCGGATATACGTTTT
>DASSOT010000066.1:0-5148 GCA_035700225.1 Saccharimonadales bacterium (SeqCode) | reverse complement strand
GGCCATATGTTTAAGTTAGATAACAATTTTCTGCAAGAATTAGGGCTCGGCGCATTACCCGCCGAAGAAAAAAACCGAATGCTTAACCACATCTATGAAACCCTGGAGATGCGCGTAGGTGTTCGCTTAGCCAGTGGTATGAGCGATGCTCAACTGGATGAATTCGAAAGCTACATCAACAAAAATGACGAAGCGGGTGCTTTGAAGTGGTTGGAAACAAATTTCCCGAACTATAAAGATGTAGTGGCCGAAGAGCTTAATAAGTTGAAAGAAGAAGTCAAAGCTTCAGCACCACAGATATTAGCGGAAGTAGGCGCTAGCCAGGGGCAACAGCAATCTCAGCAACAGCAACCTCCTGCTAACCCTCCCGGACAACTCTGATTACAATCGCGGGCCGTATCCTCTGAGGAATTCTTCAGCGGTCATTTCCCTTTTCCCTGAAGGTTGAATTCGTTTAATAGATAGCGACCCATCACCTGTAAATATAAGTAAGTCCTTATCTTTTTTATAGTCACCGGGCTTTCCGTCGGCTTCGCTAACTTCCGCCTCTGTAATGATGCAATCTATATCTGCCAATTTTGTTCTGCTTTTGGGCCAGCCGGAGTAGGCTCTGATTTCATGCTCTATGACAGTAGCGGACTTTGACCAGTCTATGACACCGTCTTCCTTACTTATAAGACCGTCATAAGTGGCCCGGGATTCGTCTTGCGGACGAGCTATCACACGCCCTGTTAAAATATCCGGCAAAAGCTCGATTAACATGGTTTTGCCTATTTCTAAAAGTTTATCAGCCAACTCCTGTTTGGTGTCACCGCTGTCGATGTTTATCTCGGATTGAGCGTAGACCGGCCCGGAGTCCATAGTTCTTTCAAGCTTCATAAGTGATACACCGGTTTTCTTATCGCTATTTAAGATTACGCTTTCAATTGGCGTGGGACCTCTATGCAGGGGCAACAGAGAAGGGTGTATATTTATAATGCCGCCCGGGAAAATATCGATTATCTCCTGCGGAACGATTCTGCCGAAAGCTACCAGGACTCCTGCGTCAGCACGAAATTTTTTTAACTCTTCAGTCAACTTTCGTATATCGTCGGGAACGATAAACGGAATATTGTGATCTTTGGCGACATCCTTGACTCTAAGCTGGCGATTATTGCGCGAAATAACGTCTTTAGAATTAGCTACAACCGCGGATATGTCATATCCTGCTTCGATTAATGCCTGCAAAGTCGGGGCTGTGGTTGAAACACCTGTTGCAATCTGTTCATTGCCGAAAAATATGATCTTAATCTTGTCGCCGGACATGGTCTAGCCCCATAATTTGACATTATTCTTGATGTCTTTTTCATAATCAAGAGGATCAAGCGACCCGTCATTCCTAAGCGCATAAAAAGCTTCGGGCCTATCTTTTATATGGTCTATGAAAACTATTCCTTTAGTGTGGTCTATCTCGTGCTGAAGTACGCGTGCAAGGAAGCCCTCCGCCGAAATACGTACCTGTTTTCCTTGCAAGTCCAACGCCTTTACCTTCACCTTGTCATACCTCGGCACCTTACCGTAAATGTCTTTGATGCTAAGACAACCTTCGAAATCTTCGATTAGTTCACCGTACGCCTTTGTTACCTCCGGATTTATGTAAACCTGGAAGCTTCTATCATTCTTATCTTCGAAGTTGTTGCGTATTATGATTATGCGCAGGTGTTTGTTTATCTGCACGGCGGCGAGAGCCACGCCCAGTTCGTGTTTTCGGCTGTCCTCCCATGACAATGTTGCGTCCTGCATGCCCTTTATAATTTTTTCTGTTTCTGCAGTAATAACACCGACTCTTCTTGAGCGCTTACGAAGGTTTTTATCTGGCAGACTTATGATATCGGACTTGTTCATTTGCAATAAAGTATAAACAACAGCGGGCCTTATAGGAAATTATTAGGGTCTATATCTGTTCGGAATGTACCCGGAATTATTCTGGAAATATCTGCAAGCTGTTTGCGACTTTTGGACATTATTATGGCTTGCCAGTGCCATTTTGATGCTTTTTTTTCAACAAAACTTGGCGATGGCCCCAGTATTTTCAAGTCCTTATTGTCGGAAGCAACCTTTTTTATCAGTTCCGATAGTGCGTCTTCCGCCGATTTGCGTGTTTTGCGCTGAACTTCTATTTTCAGGGCTGAATAAAAAGGCGGGAATCCATGTTGCCTGCGTGTTTTTATTTGAGAAGTGTAGAAATCATTCCATGAACCTTTTATGGCGGAACTTATAACTTCGCTGTCCGGTCTGAAAGTCTGAATGATAAAAACACCTTTCCGATGGCCCCTGTTAATTCGTCCGGATAACTGTTTTAGAAGCTGATACGACCTTTCCTCCGACCCGTAATCCGGAAAGTCCAGGTTGTTTTCCGCCAGGAGTGTAGCGACTAGGGATAAGCGGGGCAGGTCATGGCCTTTGGCTATTATTTGAGTGCCAACTATTATGTCAATCTCGTCCACAGCTTTTTGGTATGTGTTTTCGAGTCTTTCTGCTTTCTTGTTGTCTTTATCATATCTGGCTATGCGGGCCCGGGGAAAGAGTTTACCCAGATTATCAGCTATGGCTTTTGTACCCGGACTGGCGAAATATATCTTAATCGAACCGCAATCCGGACAGGTGGCTGGTGTTTTCTGTCTATATCCGCAGGTATGGCACCTCATAAGGTGCTGGTCGCTGTGGTATATAAGGGGCAAGTCGCAGTTCTTGCAAAGCGCCCTGTACCCGCAATCCTGGCAGGTGACGGAACGTGCGGACCCTCTCTTATTGATGAAGAGCATGGCTTGTTCGCCCTTGTTCAGCGTATCCGTTATGGAGGATATAAGGGATTTGCTAAGCAGGGGGTAACCACTTTTTTCTTCAGGCTTTAACATATCGACTACAAGGTACTGGGCGAGCGGTTTATCACCTGTTATGGCGGAACGGTCCATCCTTATAACTGGAACATTCTTTTGTTCAGCCAGGTAATAATCGATTATTGGAGGAGTAGCCGAACCGAATACAAGCTTGGCCGCTGAAAGCTTAGAAAGCATACTGGCGGTACGGTTAGCATGATAATAAGGCTGGGATTCCTGCTTATAAGCCGGCTCGTGGAATTCATCGACCACTATGAGCCCTATGTCATTTAGTGGCAGGAAAAGGCTGGAACGAGGCCCGATAACGATGAGAGGCTTGTTTCCGTAGAGCAGTCGCTCCCAGATACGGGTCCGTTGTTTCGCCGTAAGGGACGAGTGGTTTATCTCCACGGAGTCACCAAAAATTTTCCCGAAGGTTTCGGCTATGGGCGCCGTCAATGATATCTCCGGAGTAAGTATCAGGACTGATTTTTTAGTGTCCAAGCTGTCCCGGGCCAGTTCCGCATAAAGACGTGTCTTGCCGCTTCCGGTCACTCCGTGGACTATAAAACTTTCTGCCCGCCCCGGTTCGGCTGATATAGCTTTGTATGCGGCTGACTGCTCCGGTGTGAGAGGGGGCAATTTTTTGAACTCGTGTTTATCAACATTATCCTTAGCGGACAGGGGCTCAATCTTGTCGAGGAAACCGGGTATGAAAAGCTGGGCGATCACACCTAGCGGCGCCGGATAGAATGAAACCATCCATCCCATGAGTTCAATATATCTTGCGGGCAATATTAAACCTTTCAGCACATCTTCAACGGACACTGTTTCAAAATCCGGTTTTGCTGTTTTCTTTATTACTACACCGAAACAGGATAGGTTGCGTAACTTTACCTTCACTATCTGTCCCGGGCGGATAATTTCATCAGAATAATAGGTAAGCGGTTCCTTTCCATGAAAGCGTTTGCTCGCAGGTATGACTTCGTAGTAATGCATAGTTCTCCCAGGACTTAGTATAGATGATTAAAATTTGAAGAATTTTAATCGGACGTGTAATATGTCTATATTATCCTATGCGTTGTTGCAATGACATCGCAAGAGGAACGGGGAAACAAATGTTAGACGTATTTATTACATCACGCGTTAGACGCAAAATCATAGTAGTTTACGCGAAGTATCCTGACTTCAAAACTCATGTCAGGGGGTTGGCTAAGTTAATTAAAGAAGATGCGGGCAATATCCAGAGAGAGTTAAAGCGCCTAGAGAAAGTCGGTTTTCTAACCAGTGAAAGACAAGCCAACACCAAAGTTTATGCTACGAATAAACACTTTGCTATCTTCAAAGAGCTACAAAGCATAGTATTGAAATCCCAAAGAGCCGCGGCCCAGAAAAAACAACAATAGAATTTTTTCCATCTACCCTTGAGTTTTTAACGGTCCTAGTGTAGAATTACGGCAATGATACAGGTAAGTCGTAAGGACTCAAAAGAGTCCGTAGAAGGTATGTTGCGAAGGTTTAACCGGAAAGTACAGCAGTCCGGTATAATTTCCGTCGTGCGACAAGTGCAGTTTTTTGAGAAACCTATGAGCAAAAGGGAACGCCGCAGGCGCGCTATAATACGCGCCGAGCGTAAATCTCAAAAAATCAAACGGATGAAATTATCTTAAATACTTAAAAAACACTAAGGCGTAAACGAGAAATGGGCAAGCTGACGGACAAGCTGAATACCGACCTTAAGCAAGCTATGTTGTCTGGTGACAAAATGCTGGTCTCAACCATCAAAAGCTTGAAAAGCGCCATTCAGTACGCGCAGGTCGCTCCCGGTTCCGGCAGAGAATTGTCCGAAGAAGACATTCAGAACGTGCTTAAGAAAGAATCAAAAAAAAGAGCGGACGCCATAAGATTTTACGAACAGGCTAAAGACAGCGCCCGGGCTGAAGGTGAAAAGAGCGAGAAAAAGATTATAGACAGCTACCTCCCCGAACCGCTTAGTAGGGAACAGATAGCAAAGATGGTTGATGATGTTATGGCCGGCCAAGAAGACCAGAACATGGGCAAGATTATCGGCGAAGTAAAAAAAATATCGAACGGACAGGCGGAAGGCTCATTAATTGCGGAAATAGTGAAGGAAAGACTTAGCCGATGATATTGATAATGGGGCTTGCCGGATCCGGTAAGGGCACCCAGGGTAAGCTTCTGGCGGAAAAACTGGACTATAAATATCTTTCAACCGGAGAGTTTCTAAGGGAATATATCACCGAAGAAAGGCGTCGTCAGATGGCAGAAG
>DASSOT010000065.1:0-6171 GCA_035700225.1 Saccharimonadales bacterium (SeqCode) | reverse complement strand
GCAGAAATAGTCCTGCCGAAGTCCGCCAGCGCTGAAAAAAGAAGAGGTATATCAAGCACCGGCGCAAGACTAACCATATTCGGCGATAGTTTTGATGAGGCGCTGGAATACGGCATAGCGCTGGCCAAAGACAGCGGGGGCAGGTTCGTGCACCCTTATGCCGACCCTCTGGTAATAGCCGGGCAAGCTACGATAGGGCTGGAACTTTTGCGCCAAACGCCCGACATGACCCATGTGGTCTTACCGGTAGGCGGAGGCGGCATGCTGGCCGGGGTAGCGTCAGTGATAAAAGAACACAAGGAAAACGTCGAGGTAGTCGCTGTCCAGGTAGAGGGTAATTCCGCGTTCGTTGATTCGCTTGAAGCGGGCAGGCCTCTGCAAGGACAACCCGTAGACCCGAAACTGGAAGGCATAGCCGTAGGAAGCGTGCATCCGCTTAACTTTGATATGGCCAGGCTCCTGGTAGACCGGACCGTCGTAGTCGACCAGAAAACCCTTTATCAGACAATCAGGGATTTATATGCTGAGACCGGTAAACTCCTGGAAACCGCCGGAGCCGTAAGCCCCGCAGGCGCAAAATTGCTTGCCGGCACCGCGCTAAGGGGAGTAGACGCACGCGTCGTCGCCATAGCCAGCGGGGCGAACGCGCCGAAAGGACTTGCAGAAGAAGTTGACAAATTATCTCGAAGGTGAAACCATATATGCCATGAGCAAATCACTCGTACTCAGCGTAGTAGTGGTAATCCCGGAGACCAGCGGGTAAGCTTGTAATTTTATTAAGAAAATAAGCTCCCGCTAACCAAGCGGGAGTTTTTAATTAAAGGAGGAAAGATGAGTAGAAGGAATAAACAGAAGACACCGGCCATCCGCGCCGCGTTTACCCCGACGCGCGAAAATGGACCAGAACAGCGCTTCCAAAAGCGCCAGCCTATGACAGACGAGGAGCTGAGAGCCTGGTCTGAAGAGCAGGCGGCTGAGCATGGGATACATACAAAAGCAGAATCTGCCGCCAAAAGAGGCAGGACACTGATGGTATTCATACAAGGTATCAACGAAAGCGTGCCATATGAAGAATACAGAGCCATGCTTGAATCCGGTTTTCGTGCAAGCGGGCACCCTGACCCCGATAAGCGCGACAGCGATGAAGTCTATAAGACGAATGCCGAACGCGCCCGCGAGGAACAGCAGGCAGAGGTGGCACAGTCAGCCGAGCAATCTATACGTGAAGTCTCCGAGCCTCTTGGCGCGGTAGCGACCCAACAGGCGCAAGCCGCGTAAATAACATATAATACAGGGCACATGAAAAAGACTGAGGCAGACTACCTGAAAGAGCTCGTGGCCTTTCCCACCGTTTCATCGGACAAAAAGGCTTCTTTGGAGTGCGCGGAGTTCTGCAACGGTTTTTTCAGCGCATGCGGACTATACAGCAAAATCATAAAGTCGGACGGTTATCCGAACGTTTTTGCCTCCACCACGAAAACCAAAGCCCCGAAAGTGCTTTTGCAGTGCCATATGGACGTCGTACCGGCGCCAGACAGTTTATTCACAATGACAAAGAAAAACGGCAAGCTGGCTGGCAGGGGAACCTTCGATATGAAATTCGCCTGTGCCAGCTATATGAATCTCATAGAAAGGCTCGGCGAAGACATAAGCAAGTATGATTTCGGCATCCTTCTCAGCTTCGATGAAGAAATCGGCGGACATAACGGCGTCGAAGCAGTGCTGGATAAGGGTTATGGCGCCGGCATATGCATATTGCCGGACTCTGGCAAGGACTGGAACTTGGAATCAAGCGCGCACGGCGCCTGGTTTTTGAAACTTTCAAAAACCGGGAAAAGCGCCCACGCATCCCTGCCGGAATGCGGCATTAACTCAGCCGAAATATTGACCGAAGCCATCGCCGAAGTACGAACTCTTGGTAAAAAATTCGCAAAATCCGACCTGGCAATATCGCTGACCCGCATAAAAAGCGGCGAGGCCATGAACCAGATTCCCGATTACGGCGAAGCTACGCTTGATATCCGCTTCCGGAGCGACGATGTCCGCTCCAGACTAAAGACAGGCATTGAAAAGATTTGCAAAAAGCACGGGGTCAAATCCGAAACATTAGTGCTGGCAGGTTGTATGAACACGGATATGGACAAGCCGGGTGTATCTGAGTTCATACAAGCCGCAGAGCAGGTCATAGGCCGCACGATTTCCAGAGGACACTCGCTCGGAACTACCGATGCACGATACTTTTGTGCGCGGAGGATTCCGTGCATAGTCATCCAGCCAGACGGAGGCGGCAGACACAGCGTTGAAGAATGGGTAGATGAGGCCGGAGTGAAAAATTTAACAGAAATACTCCTTAAATTTATTGTAAATTACGCTATAATATAGACATATGGAGGCAGCGACAACATCACCAGCATCAAGTGCAGAACTGGGCCGAAACCACGAAGCAAGCGGCTCGACTGCTGTAGTACTGCCTTTCAGGCTCGGCCGGACGGCTTATGTCAGATATCCTGAAACCAGAGGCTCCACGGATGAGCCTGACGAACCTGTCGTCGGAGAAGTTTTTGATTACAAAATTCACGGTGGCAAGACCTTCAAAATACCCCGCAGAAACGGTTCCGCCGATAAGCCCAAAGCAGGAGAACCCAGAAGGACGTTCAGCGCCGGCACCAAAGAACACACGACACTGGAACAGCTGAGAAAGTTCAAAAGCTACGGCGAAACGACCACTAAGGCCGCCAGAAGAATCGCGTCGCGAACTACACGGAGAGCGAAAAAATAACTTTACATAAGCAGACTAATGCAGTAAAGTACACTGGATATGAAATTACATGAAGTACAGCTCTGGTTTTATAACTACTACTTTATGCCGCGGCGAGCGGTTAGAGCTGGCTTTATGCCCCAAAAGTAGCAAGTAATAATAAGAAGCTCAATCGTTCGCAAAGAAGCGGACGATTTTTTTGTTTAACACGAACCAGGAGGAAAGATGATAGACAACAACACCACTGCAGAAGAAAAAGAAAAACCAAAGCATGAAATAAGAAAAAAGACTATAATTGATGATGAAGGTATAAGGGCCTCGACCTTAGACGGCCACAGTTTAAGCATGAGAGAATATATTTTAACCGATAATCGTATAGAGGGTATATTGCCACTCAGCAGTCCCAAGCAGGTAATAAACGAGACTCCTCAGTCCGAGAAGTCCGCCGAAACCGTGGTAAAAAGCCGCCAGGCCATTGAAGAAATCGTCGGGCCATGGACCAAGAGTAAAAAACTTTTGGTCGTAGTCGGTCCGTGCTCCATTCATGATGCCGATGTCGCCCTGGAGTACGCCAAATGGCTCAAGAAGCAAAGGGACAAATACTCAGACCAGCTTGAGATAGTTATGCGTACTTACCTTGAAAAACCGCGTACGACCATCGGTTGGAAGGGTATAATCAACGACCCGAACCTGGATGGAACCTTCGATGTAGACAAGGGGATGAAACTGGCCAGACGACTGCTCCATGAGATAACGGAGCTAGGACAGCCGGTATCATACGAGCTTCTCAGCGCGCGTACACCGCAGTACATCGCAGACCTGATATCTTGGGGAGCTATCGGTGCGCGCACAACCGAAAGCCAGCTTCACAGAGAACTGGTATCCGGCATATCTTTCCCCGTGGGCTACAAGAACGGCACCAGCGGGAACATACAGATAGTCATAGATGCCATCGTAGCTTCAAGGGCGAAGCATATATTCATGGGTATAGACCTCGACGGCAGGACAGCTGTCGTAAAGACTACCGGCAACCCATACTGCCATGCCGTGCTTCGCGGCGGAGACAAAGGCCCGAATTACGACAGCAAGTCCGTGAAAGACGTAACCGACAAACTCAAGGACGCCGGACTCAACACGTCCGTAATGATTGATTGCTCGCATGCCAACAGTCACAAAGATTACCGCCAGCAGGAAGCCGTACTGAACGATGTTGCCAAACAGGTAGCCGAAGGCAACCGCGATATCTGCGGAGTAATGATAGAAAGCAACCTGGTAGAAGGCGCTCAGAAGCTGGTCGACAAGGACAAGCTGGTTTACGGCCAGAGTATAACCGACGGCTGTGTGGGCCTCGATACTACTGCGCGAATGCTGGAAACACTGGCCAAAGCCGCCGACGCCCGTTCTGCTTTATAATAAACCCATGGCAAACAACGGTCTGGTGCCGGACGAGCACACCATAAAGGAACACCGCATACCTACTGCTGACGGTTTTCACAAACTGTATGTGCAGGAATGGGGCAATCCCGAAGGCGTGCCGATACTTTATCTGCACGGCGGACCCGGAGCTGGATGTCGGGATAAGCATAAAAATTTGTTCAACCCGAAGAAACACCGCGTCGTTTTCATAGACCAGCGCGGCTCTGGCAATAGCGAACCTTACGGAAGCCTGAAAGAAAACACCACGCCGAAGCTTGTTGAGGATATAGAAACTGTCAGAGAAAAACTGGGCATAGACAAGTGGCATGTCCACGGCACGTCGTGGGGTTCGACGTTGGCGCTTTGCTATGCCATCAAGCATCCTGGCAATATCAAGTCCATGGTGATTGGCGGTATCTGGCTTTGCACCCCGGAAGAAATCGAATGGCTGACCAAAGGCCAATACAGGATGTTCTACCCCGATGCATGGGACAGGTTCAACCAACTGAATCCTAAAAAGGACGAAATCGACTTTTTTGCCTATAGTTCGGCTTTCATCCAGTTTTATAAGCTGGATGACAGGACATACCCGCTGGACAGAGAAAAATACGATGACACCCCGCTAAAGATTGAGTTCGAATATTTCAAACACGACGTCCATCTGCCCAAAAACCACATCATGGACAACGCCTCGAAAATAAGCATGCCGGTCAGAATAGTGCAGGGCAGGTACGACTTCGTTACGCCCCCGAAGGCCGCTTATGAATTGGACAAGAAACTGCCGGACAGCGAACTTTTCTGGACGGTCGCCGGCCATTCGGTTTCCGACCGCGGCAACTATGATACTATCCGGGCCTTGCTCTCCCAGCTTAATTAAATCGCCCTGATCAGCTTCATCCTTGTGGCAGATAATCTTTTTCTGGTCTTTCTTCGGCTTTTTGGTTCGTCTTTGGGAATTTCATCTTTCCATAACTTTTTAACTTTTTCCAAAAGAAGCGCTTTTTTCTCAGGATCTAATTTGTAATAACGGCGTAACACAAGCGGTGAAATAAGAATTATTTCCGCCATCCTATCAAGCACTGCCTGCTGAATGGAAAATTCCGGCGGTGTCAGACCAGACTTTATCATGTCTTCTATGGCATTCGCGTTATACCATACCCTACTCCCTTTGAGATTGCTTACCTTATCCTCGTCTTGCAAAAATACTCTTTGCATAGTCAGATCATGCTTTTCTATCATCCGGGGGAGAATAAGATGGCCCGCTCCGTAGACAACGGCGATATTTGCTCCTGGGTTTTCTGCAACCAGTTTTTCAATCTGTCTTTGTGCTATTCTTTCGCGAAAACCATGAAAGGCACCTTGAGCAGTTGAAAATTCCAGCATAGATTCCGTTAGCGCATCAAAACTAGCGCCGTCAGACAATAACCCTCTGAATCTGCGGCGGTTTGCATTTATATCATCTTCTAACCTATCCATCTTTTGGGAATGTCTGATATCTACATCTAGAAATTCCGCTCGGGCACCTGTGCCAAACAGAGATTTTAGAGCAGGACCATAATAATTTTCATAATCATCTAGAGCACCTGCCACGCTTTTGTGCTTTTTCTTCTTATCTAGCCTTGCCAGCATCTGCTCTTCCGCCGGTTTCAGTTTGCCGCCCAGACAATGATTAATGAAAGCGCCGAACTGAGCCGTTTCAATCTTTTCTTGTGACAGATCGTCACTGCCCGGATCCATTGCATCAAAAGATTCGAAAGCGACGACATCACTGCGCGCAACTGCACCAACAAGTTGTTGTGCGCTTTCTGGAATATGCGACCAAAACACAAAACGGACCGCAGTAACACCCGGGCCGCTGGGCCAATCAACGCTATTATCACCATTGTTTTTTGGCGGAAAACCAGGGCTGGTTGCCAAATCATGATAATTACGATGGTCAACAGCAGAGTGTATGAAAAAATCAGCTGTGCTCTCGCTGGGGTGCAAGATCTCGGGAT
>DASSOT010000064.1:0-30532 GCA_035700225.1 Saccharimonadales bacterium (SeqCode) | reverse complement strand
GAGGTATGCCGACTATGGCAACCGCGTAGCCGAGCGCAAAAAGAACCTGTGAGATTACCAATTCATAAGTAGGTTTCAAGTGAAGCAATGATTTTGCGAGCAAAGGCATTTTACATATAGTACTACGAAGAGTAATTTTTAGGGGAACCCTATATAAGGGTTATACGGGCAATTCCTGTCTGGACTTTGCAAAGGCAGGTGACAGGGGAGCATCTTCGTGCACGATTTCACTGTCGGGGAAAGTTATAGTTATTCGCCGGCCCGGTTCTCCTGCGGTAACGCTGGCCGCCTTGCTTAGTTGTTTTGCAATGCTACGAACGCCCATAGTCAAGGTAGACGATGGCACCTGGCCGTTTATACCGGGAATAACCAGGGAGTTGCGGTTGGAAGAGGTAGCGGCCACCGAACCGATTGCGAATATGTTTGACATATAGCCTCGTTCACGCGAGAAGACGGCGCCATCAGCCGGTCTTATCAGCTTTCGCGTAGCCGTAAAACCTTCGTCCAGAGAATGATCCAATCCTACTGCGCCTATTTGGTGGAAAAGCCTCAGGTCGGGCTGATGCCCTATCAGGGCAAAGACCTGGGGGTCCTTTTCGGTTGTGAATTTTTTGCCGTCAGCGGTTTTTACTACCAGTTTTCCGGAACGATCGCTGTAATTTATATCCGTTACCGAGGGGATGAAGCGCTTCTCGTCATATGCTTGGAAGTATGAGCTGAGATCCCTGCCTATATCAGCACTGTACCCGGTCAAATAATCTCTACGCGGACTGCGGAAGACTGCTTTTTTGTCATCATAACCGTGATATGGATCTGCAACCGCGGAAGCACTGCGGTCAGTCAATATCTTGTAGTTAAGATCGCGCCCCGTCTTGTATTCGTATTCCTGGATCTGGTGTATCATGGCCGCCATGCTATTTCCGAGACCGATTATCACTATCGGTCTGCCATCCGCCGAAGCCTTGAGTTCTTCTTCGGTCAACATGCGCTGATTGCGCTCTACCGTGAACGATCCGTCTTCTGAGTGAGCAGGATACTTGTCCAGATTAGATTTGAATCTTTTGCCGTCAATTTTATTGGGTTGGGAATTACCAGATGCTAAAACGACTATATCCGCTTCGCTTTCATGGCCGTCAGCCGTTTCCAGCAACCAGGATTCTTCGGCCTTTTGCTGGTTGATTCCTGTCACAGAATCAGCCACGAAATCAGTATCGCCGGCAAGATAATATTGTGCTATTCGCTGAAGATAACTAAGCATATAGTGTCCAGAACGATCTGAAAGACGTAGCCGGTGACTTGTGCCAAAATCAAGAGGTGCAGGATTGTTGAATCCAGCAAATTGCACGTCAGGACTCTGCCACTTGCCACCGAATGAACCGCTAGGGTCGAAAACCGTCATATTTTCCGCTTTTGCGCCGCGGACGGAGAGATAGCTTGCAAGCATGATTGTCCCCGCACCCGCGCCCACGAATGCAATTCTGCTATCGGATAATGGGTATCTGTCTTGTACCGGGAAATTATCTCCCTCATACACGTTTAAGGTGGACGCGGGCCTAGAGGGCGTATCAGGATCTGCAGATGTCCTTTCAAGGTTTTCAAGCTCAGGTATCAGCATATCTGCATGGGGCCGTAAAGCCTCCATATTGGAGCCGGCTTCTTCAGCGCGCCATTCTAAATAAGGCCTGTCAGAGGGTATAAGATTCATAAAATTAAAAATATTATACACTATTAAACTAAAATAAGCAAGTATAATAGTCTGTAGGATTTGTTCTGTTAATAATTTCCGCGATAAACAGGGTAACTGGGTGTATAATCCTCCTCAGGAAAGGAATAGTATGAAGCAGAAAATAACACCGAACCTATGGTTCGACGGCAATGCGAAGGAAGCGGTGGAGTTTTATACTTCGGTTTTCCCTGATGGAAAGATTATTTCAACGGAATACTATCCGAAAAGTAAAGAGGAAGGCCTGGCGGATTTCCAGCTGGAGCTGGCCGGCAAGCCGCTGACCTTGGAGTTTGAACTTGCAGGGATGCAGTTCACAGCTATAAACGCCGGGCCTGAGTTCAAATTCAACCCCTCGACTTCTTTCATGCTGAACTTCGACCCGTCAAACGACGAAAAAGCTGAAGCACACTTGAACGAACTTTGGGAAAAGCTTATCGAAGGCGGCGAAGCGCTGATGCCACTGGATGCTTACCCGTTCAGTAAGCGTTATGGCTGGGTACAGGATAAGTACGGCCTAACCTGGCAGTTGATACTCACAGACCCGGCAGGAGAACCAAGGCCTTTTATAACCCCTTCGTTGATGTTCATAGGCAAGAATAACAACCGTGCCGAGGAAGCCATAAATTTCTATACATCGGTCTTCAAAGACGCGAAGGCAGGGAACCTGGCCAGATACGAAGATGATACCGGTCCTGCGAACAAAGGCTCGATAATGTACGGCGATTTCACCCTGGCTGGGCAATGGTTCGCCGCTATGGATTCCGGCGTGGAACATGATTTTAACTTCAACGAGGCAATATCTTTTTCGGTATCATGCAAAGACCAGGAGGAGATTGATTATTTCTGGGAAAAACTCTCAACCGTGGCGGAATCCGAACAGTGCGGCTGGTGCAAGGATAAATACGGCGTCAGCTGGCAGATAGTCCCTGCGAATATGGGCGAACTTATGAAAAAACCGGATGCATTCAAACATCTGATGCAGATGAAAAAGCTCGTCATAGCCGACTTTTGAAAGTTTGCTTTTATCTTCCAACAGGGGCCGGAATCATATACGGTCTTGCCGGGACCCCGGATTCGCCGAGTGCAAACTGAGTAAGTAAATCAAACATCCGGTCATGCTCGTCTACTTCCTTTTCTTCGAACCCCGGCTTGGCGAGATATTCTTCGTGCAACTCCTGCAGAGCTTGCTCGACTGAAGCATGCCCGATAGCCAGGCCCACTACATGATGCTCTGTTTCAAGCGCGGTCTTGACTTCCGCGATTTCACCGTCTTTGTCATAACTTATAGTATTGCGGGGTTCAACCGCCCACTGAGTATTGCCTTGCTCAGGAATAAGCTCGAAGGCATGAGCCACATCGTGGTGAAGCCCGGGCGCTACCGTTTTATCTTCTGCAAGCAAACTCAAAATAGGGTCGTTGGGGCCGAAAGCCGTGTCGGAATCAATATGAAAAGCTCCTGTCTTGTCCGGGTTTACGGGCAAGGCCCAAGAATCACGGTCAGCCATGTATCTATTTCCGCCGGAATAAGCAATTTGTTGCACGCTTGAAGTAGTAGGCGTCAGTCCTTCGCCAGGCTTGGTAACGCCCACGAATATGTCGGCATCAAATCTGTAGCCTTCGATACCTCGCTCTAACAACACTACCGGCTGGGCAACTTCGCTTGCACTCAGCATACGGTCAAGTTCTACCATAGAGCGTCCATTTGTATCCGCCATACTTAAAATGCCAGGCCTGGCCAGCGAAAGACCCCTGGACCTTTCCGCATTAAGAACCGCTTTTAACGCAACCGTGTATACCGGGTCTGCACCTTCTTCATCTATTATTTCACCAACGCTCATACCGTTATATGCCAGTTTGCTACGGTTTACGGTTTCGGGATTCTGGAGAAGGCCGATATCTTTCATCCCCGCTTCGCCCAATAGCGGCTCACCCTCAAAGGTCGCGATTGCCTGTGTCTTTACCATAGCCAACTCCTCTTTTAATGCTATAAGCTAACTATACAACTTTTAGTATTGAAAGCAAATATATTGTATTGGCTGTTTTTGATATACTAAATATATGCAAAAGATAGCTACGAAAGTCTTTATTGGCGCTTCGGTAGTGTTCGGTATATGCGGGATTTACATGGTTCTGACCGAAACCGACCCGGGCTCGGGCGAAACCGGACTAAGCTTGGTAATCTCTAAGCTGTTCATGGTGAGCGTTTTTGTCATCTTGCCATCGTTCGCACTTAGCGTCGCCGGCAAGTACCTGAACGGCAAGTCTTCTTAAGCCTGCAAAAAATATTACGGCACGTACTGCTTTTTGGCAGTTAAATTAAGACATGTCCAGAGGATTCGGTGTAGATAAGAAAAAAATCAAAGCGATGGCCTTGAGCGGGCAGGGGTTCCGCCCGTCCCATGAATCGTTAAGCCCGATAGAAGCAAGACAGCGTTACGACATGCTAAGGGCTGAGGGCAACAAAGCCCTGGAAGAGGGAAGGCACATGGGCGCTAAAGCCATGTTCGCCCAGATGAACCTTATGGGCATCCACCGCCACGATACGGCCATGAGAGTTGAAGCGCACATGCATTTAGGCGATGTAGCGCTCGCCGACGGCCAGGATATGGAAGCATACAAGGATTTCGTGCGAGCGATAAGGCTCATCGACAGGCCCGAGCTCGTAACGAAGATATAGCCGTATTGTTTGTTAGATTCTGAACAGACCCGCAAGCCGTTTTTGCCTATCATGGATAAGGTAATCAAGGAGGCCATATGGACGTACTGAACAGCAAAAAAATAGCTTTGATAGCGACGGACGGATTCGAGGATTCCGAACTTACCGTACCTTTGCAGGCTATGAAGGACACCGGAGCGGAAGTCACGGTAATATCGGACCACGAAGGCGAAATAAAAGGCAAGAACGATACCTCGATACCTGTCAACGCGACGGTAGATGAAGTCGATGCTGATGATTATGACGGCCTGATAATACCGGGCGGGGTTAAAAACCCGGACGTGATGCGCACCAACGAAGGCGGAGTGAGTTTCGTGCGCGATTTCTTTGAACAAAACAAGCCCGTAGCGGCAATCTGCCATGGACCATGGCTTTTGGTCGAAGCAGATGTACTGAAAGGCCGGAGGGTTACATCCTGGCCGAGCCTGAAGACCGACATACGTAATGCCGGAGGTGAATGGGTCGATGAAGAAGTCGTAACCGACCAGGGACTGGTAACCAGCAGGAAACCTGATGACCTGGAAGCCTTCTGTGACAAAGCAGTGGAGGAATTCGCTAAAGGCAAACATGTCGCCCAAACAATCTAGCTAATTGACAATTTTATCTTTAAGTTGTAGTTTAAGTTAACATTTAGATAAAGGTGTTATGCAGAAAGAATTTGCTAGATATTGGCCGGAAGGATCCATGGAACACGTCGTTGCCCATGGGGCGTGGCAAAGGTCGCGAGGACGCAACCCTTCGGCCTCCTATCGAGAGATAAGGAACCCCAGACAGGCTCTAGATGTAGCTTCAGCGGACATGGAAATTGCCGGCACCACCACAGAGGATTTGCGCGCGGAAATGAGCAGGGAAAGGTCGTATAGCGGTATCGACAAAGCCCTTTATCGTATTGCTGTCAAACATAGGTCTGCTGAAAGAGCTCATGCCGTCGCTAAAGTTCGAAGAAAACAAACAATCATAAAAGCCGCACAAGAAGGGATGTCACTACGCGCTATAGGTGAGGTGACGGATCTTTCAACCGGCCGTATCCATCAAATCATCCATTCTCAAGAATAATGTAAAATATTCCTATCAAAAATCAGTGAGTTGTTAATCATTGAAGTGTTAAATATCTTCCAGCATCCTCGTTCTGCCCGCTTTATAATTACGGGCATTAAAAAGGAGAAAAAAGTATGCTTTGGGCGATAATAATAATACTTATACTGATGTGGATTTTAGGAATCACCGTCCACATAGGAGGCGGCTTGATTCATTTGCTACTTATAATCGCGCTTATTGCACTGATATACAACCTTGTGGTAGGAGCAAGAAGCAGGGAGGAATAACGGCATGGACAGACAGCAGGCCGAAGCGGAGCTTAGGAAAGTCCATTCCGTCCTTGCCACCCAGGGTTTACCGAAATCACTGGAAGAGTACATACACGAACATGAGGAGCGGATAGTCGAAATCAGCGCCGGCGTATGGGATAACGAAACTGCCAGGGAATATGTAGGTAACCTAAAGGATGCCGCAAACGAAATAAAACGCTGATATTTACAAACTCAGGACTCAGATTTTTCCGGCGCTTTGCTTCCTTTTTTACGTGCTTTGCTTAAGCCCACTGCAACCGCCTGCTTATCGCTTTGATATTTGCCCTCGTGCTTATGCTCGTGCATAGCTTTTTCTACTTCTTCCTGGGATTTCTTGTCATATTTTGCCATGATTCCTCCTTATTTTATGGAAAAGACCCGCTAAAGCGCAGGCCTTTTCTCAACCGTTGAATCCGCCGACTCTTAACTTCGGCTACTCTTCTTGCCACCTTCTTCGCCGGCTTTTCGAGCTTTTTCCCGGTCGTTAGCAAAGTTTGCCGGATTATTATCCTTGCCTTGGGACTGGCCGCCTTTGCTGGCTTGTTCCTCGGTATCGTCGCGATTGCCGAATTGGCCCGGATTGCTTGAGTCTGCCATAAAACCCTCCTTAATTAATTTCGCACCTCATTTGCGGTGCTTGACTATACTGTAATTCCAAATGCAATTAGCATCTGTAAAAAAGGCCACAGACCTGCAAAAACAAATAAATAAAGGGCTCGGGGGAAGCCCTTTATATCTGCACGGATGCCTTCGGTCTTAGACGCCCGCTTGGTGGCGGCGGTCATGTTGAACCTGGCTTATTTCCGCGCCGTCCCATACGGAGAGTATGAATACCGCGACAGCGGAAACAGCTTCATTCCAAGCCATAGCTGTGCTGACGCTGAAGGCGAATGCCGATATGAACAGCCAGATAGCCGCTAAGCCGTTTACCCAGCTGGGCAGGCTGTTGACCCAGAATAGCTGTATCAGGCCTGCTACGGCAAATATTCCGCCGACTATCATGACGTTAACCAGCGCGCCGCCTGTTATGGAGATAAATAACGGCGACACCAAAAGC
Source organism: Saccharimonadales bacterium (SeqCode) (assembly GCA_035700225.1). Classification (GTDB taxonomy): domain Bacteria; phylum Patescibacteriota; class Saccharimonadia; order Saccharimonadales; family 2-12-FULL-41-12; genus JANWLD01. The sequence continues at coordinate 23,684 of DASSOT010000064.1, read as the reverse complement.
CACACGCCAACAAGCATGGTGAGTACGCTCGCTAGTCTGGATTGGGATAGCTTTTCCATGATGACCTCCTTTCCGCTTCTTATGCTATAGGACAAGTGGAGCCCCAACTATGATATTTGTCACATACAGTCGTTGATATGGGCCAAGCTGTTGATTTATTAGCGAATGAGGACTATATTGTCTTCAATTTAACTTGCGTAAAGGAAAAACATGAATCAGCATAGAAGATCAATAGCAAAAGCCGTAACTTGGCGGATTGTCGCAACTACGGACACGATAATAATTGCCGGGCTTATAACCGGGAAATGGACGCTGGGTCTTGCCATAGGCGGCATAGAAGTGTTCACGAAAATGTTCATTTATTATCTGCATGAACGAGCCTGGAACCGCTCCAGCTACGGCGTCAATTATCATAACCTCACCCTTGACTCTGAATAGGCAAAGCAAAAGCGAATTGTAAATTATCTCACTGCCGAAAGGCCTTTCCAGGACTAGGCTTAAAGCATGTTTAGTAAAAATTTCGAAGAAAAGCTGGGAAGACGCAAAAGGCCATACAACAGGGCGGTCGAGAAGCGGTTGTATTTTGAAGAATACATATCCGGCTTGGACAAAAACTGGCATTAAGAAATAAGTTAAATACTTAACTGTGCATGAAAGCCCGGCCGGCTACCATGTGTATATGAGCGAACAGATTGACGACAGGACCGAAGAAGAAAAAGCCAAGAGCCGAAGCGTGGGGAAGGACCAGCTTCCGCCCGACCATGTCATGAAAGACCAGGAAGATGACCGCGAGAGCCTGCGAGAAAAGGGCGAGGAGAAAAAAATTAAAAATAGGCCCGAAGAATAAGCTCGGTAAAATAAATTACTGAACAATCCGCCTATTTGGAATTAACTAAAAGGTGCCATAAAAATAAGGTCAAAGGAGGTGAAGATGGCAAAAGGAACCAGTAAGAGAGGGTTCGCATCAATGGATCCGGACAAGCAGAAGGAAATTGCCAGCAAGGGCGGTAAAGCCAGCGGGGGCAACTTCAAGAACGACCCGAAGAGAGCGAGCGAAGCCGGTAAAAAAGGGGGCGCACGCTAAAAAAGCGCTAAAACTTACTGCAACAACCAGCCCCTTTACCTTAAAGGGGCTGGATTATTTTTTGCACTATTTTTTGCAGGAAAAGCAAAAGTTCCTCTGTTTGAGTGAATGAACCGGGCGAATTTCCATGCCTCGGCCTCAAATGAGGAACTTTTTTCAATTGGGGGATGTAAAAGCTGGCCTAATACCTATTGCTCGTCTGAACTTTCGGACTTCCGGCCGCCGCCATGGCTTGCCTGTCCGCCCTTTTTGGCCACCTTTTTACGCGTGCTTTCATCAGCTGATGCCAAGCCGCGTTTACTGTTATCTGCCATCATAACCTCCTTGGTTGCGATTATTGGCTTTTTCAGCATAACCTTTTGGCGTGCTTGCCATCTATTAGATTTTTAACAGCGCATAACGCTTTACGGTCATATTCTGATTAGACAAGATAGTTAATTAAATGGAGCTTTTTATGAACCCCTTGCTAGAAAACATCAACAGACCCAGGCCGGTAGCCACACCCAAACCGCCGAAACCGAAAATGCCGAAAGACCCTGAGCCGCCCCACGACGACATAGAAGGTTAGCCATGTAAGAATTCTTACATATATATTTCAGCCCTTGGGTACAATCTACCAAGGCAACCAGCTATGTTCTTTATAGATAAACGCATAAATCTAAGCAGGCGTGACAGAACCTTCATGCATACACTGCCCGCCTTGGCGGTTTTTTTTGCGTTCGCTGGCATAACCATCTGGAACTGGGCTGATTTGAAACACAACACCAAAAGCAAACAGGCCGACTTATCCCAGCAAAGCGTAAAGGATGTCAAGGACGCGCTGGGTAAACGGGTCGACTCCTACATAGATGTCGTGAACTCGGGCGTAGGTCTTTTTGAGGCGTCTGATTATGTGAGCCCGGCCGAGTGGAAAAAATTCACGAACATATTCAATCTGCCTAACCGCTACCCGGGCATGAAAACCCTGGGCTTCGCCAAGGTCAATGCGGGGAACGATACGGCGAAGATCATATATGCTCAGCCGGGGAACAAAGAAAATTACAGCTATAGAGGGTACGACCTTTATTCCGATCCGACTTTAAGCAAAGACATGAAACAGGCCAGGGACGTAGGGCAGGCCATAATCACCCAGGAGCTTCCGCAAGACAAAGGCTTGTTCGGAAGCCGCCCGCAATTTATGATATTCGGTCCGGTATACGCAGGAAATAGCGACACGCTCAACCAAAGAAGAAATAATATCGCAGGTTATATTTATGCAGATATTGCCAGCTATAAGCTGATAAATGAAGTGGCTGATGGTACTGATAACAGTTTCGCGTTCAAGGTGTATGATGATAATGACGGAGTGGCTTCACTCATATACAAGGGGCCGGGCTTTGACCGCCTGAATGCGCACACCGATAAGGTGGAAGTAAATCAGGCTCTGGCAGTAAACAACCGCGCCTGGAACGTAACCGGCGTAACCAGCCCGGACATTATCCCTGGCCAGGACAGGAGAAGGCCCGCCGTAGCTCTTTGGACCGGACTGCTTTTCAGTGCGTTTTTAGCGATATTTATCTATATGATACTTCTGAACCGTACCAGGGCTCTTGCCGACAAAGAATCCAAAGAAATCCAGTCCGCCAAAGACGAGCTTTTGGCCCTGGCATCCCATCAGCTGAGAACTCCCGCTACCGGTGTAAAACAATACATAGGCATGCTAAAAGAAGGCTATGGTGGAAAAATGACAAGGGAGCAAAAGAAATACCTGAACAAGGCCTACAAAAGCAACGAACGCCAGCTCAACACCATTAACGACATGCTTTTCGTAGCGCGAGCCGATACGGGAAACATACGCTTCGACATGAAAAAAACCGACCTTTTATCGCTCGTCAAGGAAGTACTGGATGAGCAGAGAGAAACCATTAGGGAAAACCAGCAGAAACTACTGCGCAAGCTCGACAAAAAACCTGTTTATGTCTATGCCGATAAAGATTATCTAAGAATGGCTATCGAGAACATACTTAGCAACGCGACAAAGTACACCAAACCCGGCGGAACCATCACGGTGAAACTTAAAAAAACAAAGAATGAAGCCAAGCTTACTATCGAGGACACCGGCGTAGGGGTGAAACAAAAATACCAGTACCTGCTGTTTCGTAAGTTTTCGCGGGTCCCCAATCCACTGAGCGATTCGGTAAGCGGAAGTGGCATAGGCCTATATCTCGCCAGAAAAGTAACCGACGCGCACCAGGGTAAGATAGAGTTCAAATCCATCGAGAATGAAGGTTCGAGTTGCATAATAACCCTGTCATTGTACAAAAACGATGAAGGCTGATTTTTGTAATATTTTTCACAGTTGGTTATACAAAAGGGAGATATTATGAAAGCCGAAGTTAAAGCGTACGCACGGGGGAACGTTAGGAATCTTATGGCAAAAAAAACAATACTGATAGTAGAAGACGAAAAAATGTTGAGCGATGCCTACCAGGCCATCCTTAAGAAAGAGGGATATAAGGTTGATGCCGCTTATGACGGCGAAGAAGCGTTGAAAAAAGCCAAAGACCATGAGCCCGATCTGATACTTTTAGACCTTAGGATGCCCAACATGAGCGGCATAGAATTCCTAAATAAATATAAGCCGCTGAAAAAACATCCTAATGTCAAGATCATTGTATTTTCAAACCTTGACACCCAGAAAGAAATTAACGAGGCATACGAGCTGGGAGCACATAAGTATATGCTCAAAGCATGGGCATCGCCCAAGGAGCTGGCGCGGTTCGTCGAAAATACCCTTGCGGGCAAATAACCGCTAAACCAGCGGTTCTATATCCTTGAAGCTCTCCTCGCCCATAAGAGCGAGAAGTTTTTCCCTGTCAATAGAATACTGCTGGTTCCGATAGCGCAGAATCTTTTCTTTTTTCAGCTTATTCATCTCTGTGGCAGTAGTTTCTCTTGTCAGTCCCATCAGGCTTGCTAATGCTTGATGTGTGAGCGAAAGTTTTATATGTATGACCGGGGAGTTGCGCGTAATAGTTCCGTGGCGCTGACATAAGTAATAAAGGGTATATAGGAGTTTTTCCCTCGCCTTTGCCTGCTCAAGCGCGCTTATGCGCATCATCCCTGCCGTATACGCCGTAGCCAGATAGTTCGCCAATGCGCTCATGCGCTCCGGCTTTTCATTGAAAAACTCCAAAAAACGGCTTTTGGTAACGAAAGCGACCTCGCATGTGCCGACTGTTTCATAAAAGAATAGACTGCCCGCAGTCTTGTTGAATATCCAGGAAGTAGGGATGAACTCGCCACCATCATGATAGGTAATAATCTGTTCATCGCCCTGCGGGGAAATACTGTACACCCGGACTATGCCTTTTATGATGATGCAGGCGGAGCGCGGAACTTCGCCCTGATAATAAATAGTGGAACCCGGCGAATATGCCCTCTTTACCGAGTCCTTTATGAGTGGGCGCAAAACTTTGAGCATTAATCAACCGGCCTTACTTATTATTTGTAATAACTATGATACCAACTACAGCAATTCTAAAGTAAGCCAAGCTTAGGGTTTGTAAACTTTTTCACACACTAACTGTAAATAACTTCACTGATGCAGTATAAAAGTTCAATTAGTATTAAACATGTGAGGAGGGCAAGAATATGAAAGACATTTATATAAAGGATGTGGATTCCAGGATAAATACATTTCTCAGGCGTAAAAGCGAGGAATATCCGGAACTGCGTATTTTCGATAGTTCCGGGCCGATAGATACGCAGACGAAGCGCCGGCACGACACCGACATCGATTACAGAAACTAGCAAGAAAGACCGGCCATGATAAACATCATCTTATGGATTATATTCGGAGCCTTAGTGGGCTGGATAGCCTCCATGCTGATGGGCACCAACGAAGAACAAGGAGGTTTCGCTAATATAGTAGTAGGAATAGTCGGAGCCGTCATAGGCGGTTTCATCGCCAGAGCCTTCGGCGGGGAAGGTATAACCGGGTTCAATCTGACCAGTTTCGTGATAGCTCTCTTGGGGGCTATCATTCTTTTGGGCGTAGTGAACCTGTTTTCCCGAAGCTAGGAGCGCCCTATAACACTTCGGGCGCTTCTTTTGGTATGATTACCTTATGTTCAAATCCAAAAGAAAACATCAGCCTAAACGGTTCGATGTGCACAGAACCTTGCCCAACAAGGACCAGGACTATCGCGCGCCGACATACGGAGAGCTGGAAGATAAAGACGAAGGAAAGAAAAAACGCCGTTTCGGATGGAAAAAAAGAATCCTGCTGTTGTTCATACTTCTTCTGATACCCGTTATCTACATCGGCGCATGGGATTATCGGAATTTCGCTGGCGCCAGCAAGAAAATGTTCGGTACGGATTATCTGCCGAAGGCGCTTCCGCCGAACAGCCTGGCTAACGACGGCGGGCGTACGAATGTACTCTTGGCCGGTTTTTCAGCGGACGACCCGGGCCATTCCGGCGCTAAGCTGACCGATTCTATCATGATACTCAGCTTGGATAAGGATTCCCGCACCGGATATATGTTGAGTATTCCGCGCGACCTTTATGTAAACATACCCGGTTTCGGCTATGCGAAGATAAACGAGGCTTACCAAGACGGCCAAAGTTCGCACTTCAACGAGAAAGGCTATGCCAAAGGTGGCATGGGCCTGCTGGAGAAGGTCATATCGCAGGATTTCGGCATACAGTTCCATTATTACGTCCTTATCAACTACGGAGCGGTTAAAGACACCGTCAAAGCCCTCGGCGGAATAACGGTCAATATCCAAAGCAGTGACCGCCGCGGTATATATGACCCGGGGTTTTTAGCCAGGGAGGGCAGTAAGCTACAGCTGAAGAACGGCAAACAGAAGATAAATGCCCAGACCGCATTGAACCTGACGCGCGCCCGAGGGCTTTCATACGGTTCCTACGGACTCAGCCAATCGGACTTTGACCGCACCAAGAACCAAAGGGCTGTCATAAAAGGCATAAAGGATAAGATAACCTGGAAGTTGCTTTTAGATCCACGCAAGAACAAGCCGATTCTATACGCCATCGCCGACAACATAAAGACGGATTTGAAATTGGACAACGTACTGCCGTTTTACCGGCTATTTGACTCCATACCGGACAATAAGCTGAGGTCCGTCGGACTGCGCGACGAAAAGAAGAAGATAAATCTGCTGACAAGCTACACTACGCCTTCCGGCCAATCGGCCCTCGTGCCAAACGGAGGAGTAGACGACTACAGCCAGATACAGGCTATGATAAAAGACCTCTGAACAGCATAAGATTTACTTTGATGATTTGATAATGTTTTTTAACAGTTTCAGCACGTCTTCGACGCCCAATACCTGGTATCTGGCACCCGTTTCGCCCAAGCCCACCTTTACGCTGAAGGCATCGTCCGGCATGACACGGAACATATCTTCATCGGTGTAATCATCGCCTATGCACAGTATAAAGTCCGGATCTTTGATGGCTATCATATCCTCGACGACCACACCCTTGTTGATATGCGTGGGCTTTATCTCGAGTATTTTGGAGCCCCTGAAAACCGAGAAATCAGAGTTCCTGAGCAGGTTGGTAAGCTCATATTCGATGCTGGAGTTCCTAGCTTGGGCAAGCTCGCTGGGCACATTGCGATAATGCCAGACTATCGCGAAATCTTTTTCCTCTATTGTGGCGCCGGGAGTCCTGTCCGCATAGTGTTTAAGCAATGAGATTATCTTTTTCTTGTATTCGTTAAGTGATACTTCATGGCGTGACCATTCATTGTCATTCTTTATCCAGGCTCCGTGCTCTGCTGACATCGCCATCGGTATACCTTTGAACCATTTATCCAGAACGTTCTTTGGGCGCCCGCTCACCACACAAAGCGCCGTATTCTTAAGCTTGGATATTTCCCTCAGGATATCTAAAAGTTCCTTTGATGGCTTGGACATGTCCGGTTCATGCGTAGAAACCAAATTGGTAACAGTGCCGTCATAGTCCAGAAGTATCAGCCTCTTTTCCGCTTTTTTGAACCCTCGAAGTATCTTCTGCTCCTGTTGTTTGTTAATAAGCTTGTCGTTGCGGATTATCTGCAGTTCTTTTGATTTTTTAAGCTGTTCCATGAAGTCATCCGCCCACCTGTCTACGTTATACTGGCTCAGGCGTTTTTGCATTGAGTTGATTTTCTGCAATTGCATGCTCTTGGGCATCTCGAGCGCTTTTACGATGGCGTTTTTTATGGAATTTACATCGTTTGGATTCACGCTGATGGCTTCCGGCATTTCGTCTATGGCGCCGGTCATTTCACTGAGTATCAAAACTCCCGGTTGTTCCTGCTTGGTCGCCACATATTCTTTGGCTACCAGGTTCATGCCGTCGCGCAGGGGCGTGAGCAAGGCTACGTCGGCGCGCGTCAAAAGCGCCGCGACCTGGTCAAACGGCAGATTCCTGAACTGATAAGAAATAGGGCTCCAGTCTACGCTGGCATATTTGCCGTTTATCCTGCTTACGGTCTGTTCAATCTCCTGCTTAAGCCTTTTGTATGTCGGTACTTCTACGCGCGATGGCACAGCAACCATCACCAGCACTACCTTGTGCAGATACTTAGGGTTGTTCTCAAGAAAAAGCTCAAACGCCCTGAGCCTGCCCAATATACCTTTGGAATAATCCAGCCGGTCCATGGATAGGATTATCTTCATACCTTTGTAATGTTTTTTAATGGCGTTCAGTTCTTTGGCCGTTTTCTTGTCCTTGCTGGCGCTTGCGAACTTCTCATAATCAATACCTATAGGAAAAGCATCTACCTGTACCGTACGCTCTCCTACGCTCAGCGTAGCGTTCGAGCCCTCCAGGCCTAAGGTACGAAGAGCACTACTCAAAAAGTGCCGCGCATAATCATAGATATGAAAGCCTATCAGGTCAGCGCCGAGCATTCCCTGCAATATTTCAGTCCTGTTAGGAAGCAGGCGGAAAATCTCATACGAGGGAAAGGGCACATGCAAGAAGAAGCCTATGGCCGCCTTAGGAAGCTTTGCGCGCAATTTGCCGGGCAGAAGCAGAAGATGATAGTCGTGTACCCAAAGCAAAGTGTTATCATCCGCATATTTCACCACCTCCTCGGCAAATATAGAGTTCACCTTTTCATATGCGTGCCAGTAGCTGGCGTCGTTCTTTACATAGGTCTGGAAGTAATGGAACAGGGGCCAGATAGTATCGTTAGAGTACCCGTCATAATATTTTCTGACTTGTCTGCGGCTTAAAAATACGGGGTGACAGCCGAAACCGGCCAGTTTTTTGATTATCAGCTTGCGTTCCTGCTGGGTTATATCCTCTTCGCATATGCCGGGCCAGCCTATCCATAGGCTTCCAGGTTTGTTCTTATACAACCTTGACAGAGCAGTAGCAAGCCCTCCGGAGCTTGGAGTAAAAACCAGTTCTCCGTCTTTTTTTGTAACGCTCACCGGCAACCGGTTCGATACTATGATGAATTTCTTCTTTGCCATAATTATACGGCGTAAAAAACCGCGAAAACTCCTAACTTGCATTAATAGGACAATAAATTAGCAAGTGGTTCATATATTATATCAACCGAGGGCAAGAATTAGCTTTTCCCGAGCAATCTAAGCTTATAGACCTGAGGGATTTTTTTGAGTTTTTCGAGAACGCTGTCGGGCAGTTCCTTTTCGTCTATATCGATGAGGCTATAGGCAAGCTCGCCCCGGCTCCGGTTCAGAAGGTCGAGCAGGTTTATGTTCTCTTCACTTAAAATGTTGCTTATCTGGGCCACCATACCGGGCTCGTTGCTGTGCACCAGTGTCAGCCTTAGGTTACCCTTGCGCGATAGCACGGTGTTCGGCAGATTTACGGAATTCTGTATGTTGCCGTTCTCTATGTAATCCTGAAGCTGGTCGGCTATCATGACCGCGCAGTTGTCTTCGGCTTCGCCAGTGGACGCACCCAAGTGGGGAAGCGCTATGACCCCCTCTTGGCCGTTGGTTGTCGGGTTGGGAAAATCGGTTACATATCTGTTAATATCGCCTTTATCAATCGCTTTTAGAAGTTCTTTTTCATCTATCAGCTCGTCGCGGGCGAAATTCAGCACGACACAGCCTTTTTTAAGCTTTGATATCTCGCTTTTGCCTATCAATCCTCTGGTAGATTCCAGCAGGGGTACATGAATCGTCAGATAATCGCTCTCGGCTAAGAGTTCGTTCAAATCCTCCACCGTCGAGACGGCTGAGGACAATTGCCGGGCATTCTTCAGGCTGAGCGCCGGGTCATGACCATAGACCCGCATGCCCAGGTCCAGCGCCGAGTTGGCTACGCGATAACCGATGGCGCCCAAACCTATGACGCCTAGCGTCTTGCCCTTGAGCTCGCTTCCGGCGAACTTCTTTTTGCCCGCCTCTACGCTTTCCTTCATGTTCTGTGCCGGCAAGTCCTTTGTATATTCTATGGCTTCATATATGTTGCGTCCGGCCAACAGCATCCCGGCCAGCACCAGCTCTTTCACGGAGTTGGCGTTAGCGCCCGGCGCATTGAATACCGCCACGCCTTTTTTGGACAGCTTATCTATCGGGATGTTGTTCACGCCGGCTCCGGCGCGCCCGACGGCCACTACGGAGTCCGGTATGGGCTCATCGTGCAGATTATATGAGCGAAGCATTATACCGTCCGGGCTCTCTTCCATGTCGGAAACCTTATAGTTACCCTTGTAGCGCCTTATGCCGACATCGGCAATTTTGTTATAGGTGCGGATACTATAAGTCTTAGCCATTGTTGTTTTCGAACTCCTCCATAAATTTAATTAACTCGTCTACGCCTTCTTCGGGCATGGCGTTGTATATGCTGGCGCGCATACCGCCGATGCTCCTATGGCCACCCAGGTTTTTCAGCCCCCGGGCGTGAGCCTGCTCCTTGAAAGCTTTGTCCAGCTCCGGGTCGGGCAGGGTAAAGACCACGTTCATCTTGGAACGATACTGCATGTCCACCTCGTTCTTGTAAAAATCAGATTCATCTATGGCGGTATACAGCTTTTCGGCCTTTCTTTTGTTGACCTTGGCGATTCCTTCGACACCGCCTTTGGATTTGAGCCATTTGCATACCAGGCCGGCTATGTACCAGCTATAAGTCGGCGGAGTGTTAAGCATAGAGCCGGAAACGGACTTTTCCGACCAGTTCCATATCATGGGGGTGTCTTCGCGGGCTTTGCCCAGCAGTTCTTCGCGCACTATGACTATGGTCAGGCCGGCAGGGCCGATATTCTTCTGCGCGCCGGCGTAAAGCACGCCGTACTTGCTCACGTCCAGCGGTTCGCTAAGTATCATCGAGCTGATGTCCGCTACCAGAGGTGCTTCTACCTCAGGGGTGTAGTTAAAGGCTACGCCGTTAATAGTTTCGTTAGAGGTTATGTGCACATATGCGGGATTATCCGATAATTTCCATGATTTTTGCTCCGGCACCGTATTGAACGGCTCGCTTTGTGCCGCTACGTTCACGTCAAGGTACTTTCCAGCCTCTTTGACAGCCTTTTTGCCCCAAAGACCGGTCATTATATAATCGGCCTTCTCACCGGGCGCAGAGAGGTTCATAGGTATTGCCGCGAATTGTCCCGTAGCGCCGCCCTGCAAAAACAGCACCTTGTAGTTGGCGGGTATTTTCATCAGCTCGCGAAGGTCCGCTTCGGTTTCTTCGGCAATTTGGAGGAACTCTTTACCGCGATGGCTCATTTCCATCACGCTCATGCCGTGATTTTCATAGTCCAATATCTCATCGGCGGCTTTTTGCAGAACTTCTTCCGCAAGCATAGCCGGACCGGCGCTGAAGTTGTATACCCTCTTCATTTTTGTCTCGATTTCCCTCAGGTTTACACTTAATTATAGCAACTGTTTGACTGAAACGTAAATTTGAAGTAGCTTATATAGCTATGACTAAACGTTACATTTTTCAGGCGAAAATGTGTATGCCTATGGTACGCCCGGGGCCGGTCTTGTAATTCTTTCTAATCTTTGAAATATCAACCGGCCTCGGGCCGGTTTTTTTATTTCATTGATTTTAGGAGGAAAAATGTCAGAACGAATAACAAGTACCGTGTATGGTTTCGCCCCGCCCAGCGCGGAACTTTTACAGATAAGCAGTGATATAGACCGGGGCAGAGCTACGGCCGAAGAATACGACGCCCAGGCCAGCGCTGATTTCGGCGTATATTCCGGGGTTTTAGAAGCCGCCGGTATAGATTTTAGAAGCGGCGACTGGGCAGGGGCAAGCGAATCGGACTACCTGCGCGATTCAGCCCGGCTATTCAGCGGTTTTCGGGGCGACCTGGACAAGTCTGCGGTAACCCGCTGGTTCGACACCAACACTTTTTACCGCCAGCCTGTTCTGGAGGATTTGCCGGAAAAACAGGAAACTTACCCCCACAAACAATATCTCGACTGGCTAAGCCTTACCGGCTCCGATTCCGCTTATCAGCCGACTTTTCTGTCGCCGTACGCGTTCTACAGGCTTGCGGATACCACAGGCATACCGGATAAGAACGCTCTGGCGCTATCAAACGCCCTATACAGCCAGCTATTGGCCGATGCGATTGAAAGCGGCGTGCGAAGCGTACTTTTCCATGAGCTATTCATACCATACGAAAACAGCTCTGCGGAAGAACGAGCCAAGTTCATCGAACATCTTAAGCCTATGGCCGAATTTTATAAGGACCTATCCAAGTTCGGCTCGGATTACGAAGGCCTGGATATCAGCCTTTTCTTTAGCAATGGCGACGCTTCGGCCGTTATCAACGACGTGGTGGAACAGGATGTAGCGGTATCGTCAATCGGCTGTGACTTGCAAAAAACACCATTAGAAAGGATAGGTTCTCTTGGCGGCAGAGCTCTTCTGGCCGGATTGGTTGACGGAGCCAACACCCTCTTTGTGGAGGACGACGAGGTAGCGCGCAGGCTGGAAGAAGCTTCCACGGTCCCGGATACCAGCTCGGTTTCTCTGACGCATACGGTAGACCTGGAGCACGTACCGCGCTTTTATGCACAGCAGAAAATAATACAGATAGGGCTTGTAGCGGCCCTGGTGAACGGAAGGAGTAAAAAATGAGCGAGATATTACCTACGCAAGAAGTCGGCAGTCTGGCCAAGCCCAACTGGCGGGTCCAGCCGTTTCGCGATGGTTTGATAACGGAGCAACACATAGAAGAGGCCGAGGTATGGGCGCGCAGGCTGGACTTCGACCCGGACGAGCCGGTGCAGATTTTGTCTGACGCCCAGGCCGTCTTAGGGGAATACGGCGAGCTCAACGAGACCGCCGGAGCGGCCATAAAGCTTCTGACGGCGCGGTTCGCCATCAGACTGCAGGAGAAGGCGGGCCTGGACATCTTATACGACGGCGAGCAGGACCGGGCAGAGATGTACCAGACCGCGGTCGAAGGCACGAAAGGTTTCAAATCCAGGGGCAGAGTAAGAGCCTTTGACAACAAATCATATGAGAAATCAGCCATTGTTAGCGATCCAGCTCTGACGAAACCCTGGCACGATGATGAATTCAAACGTATCAACGGCCTTACTGAGAAAGCCATCAAAGTCCCGATAACCGGAGCTTACACCATAGCGGCGTGGTCTTTCGACGAATATTACGCACGCACCGATGGAAAGGGACGCGGGCTATCGCCGGAAAAGGCTCGCGAGGCATTCGTGCTCGATCTGGCGCGAAACGTCATAAGGCCCAACGTAAAGTCCTTGTTGGAAGCCGGAGCAAAGTGGGTACAGATAGACGAACCTGCGGCAACCACCGTTCCCGGTGAAGTACCTCTGTTCGTGCAGGCCTTCAACGAATCGGTCAAGGGGCTGGAAGGAAACTTCAGTACGCATATATGTTTTTCGGATTATTCACTGCTTTTCCCGCATATAGAAGATTTAGAGAACTGTTCGCAATTCTCGCTGGAGTTCGCCAACCGCGACCCGCGAGAGCTCGGCACCGATAAGAGCCATCGCCCGGCTTACGAGATACTCCAGGAGTTCAAAAGACATGCTCCGGATACGACGATAGGCCTGGGCGTAAGTAGCGTGCATGACAACGACGTGGAGGGACCCGAACTGGTAAGGGACAGGGTGCTCCGAGCCGTAGATATAATGGATAGCCCGCGTCTTGTCTATCCGTCGCCGGATTGCGGCCTTCGCACACGGACATGGGACATCGCCCTTAAAAAACTTGTTGCGGTAACCGAGGGCACACAGCTGGCCAGGGAGGCGCTATAGATTAGACAGATTACATTTTTTATAGTATAAATAATGTAAATGAATGACCTTTCTCCAGCGAAGATTGAGGAAGGGGAGCGGATGATAGCCCTGGCTGAAGAAGTCGGGGCGGATGCTACTAAGCTCATGGGGAGTTTAGCCCTTCTGGAAGAAGCCCTACGCACAGGAGTAGAAATACCCCTGTCTATAGAGCATATGCAGGAACTGGAGAATACTTCTCTAGGCATGACGCCCGAGGAAAGCAGTTCATCAAGAAGCAAGCCACCACACGAAGTAGATATTGACACCGTTATTGAGGACAGGCACGCCATACAGGAGGCATTCAATGCTAAAACCATGCCCGAAACCATCGTGAAAGCCGTAGAGATAGGAGCACTCATCGTCAACCCTGATATCGGAGCCGACAAACCGGAGCCAAAACAAAAACACCTGGATGTACTGGTACTGATAGCTAGAGGTTACGGTATGTCTGCAATCGGCGATGAGCTGGGCGTTCACCGCAACACGGTAACCAACCGCCTGAGCAGAATTATGGAAATACTAGAAGCAAAAGACCTCAACCATGCCATACGGCGAGCATATGAAACAGGCTGGTTCAAGCGAACGGACGAAGAGCTGGAAAAGCTATACATGCTTCGTATAGGCGCAGGCTTGATTATGAGCGCGGGCCTGGAAGCTTCCCTGAAAAATATGAATCCAAGCGAAGAAGATGGCACTCCTTCGGCCACAATCATCCCGCTACGTTGATACAAGCGGACCTTATGAAATAATTAACATCCTTTTTGCGAGCCGGCTGTTATAACAAGTAATTGTTAAGAAAAGGAGCGTTATGAGACCACAGGTTCTAGCAACAAGATTAATCAACTTCTTCACCGGCATAGTCATGGTGTTTTTAGGTTTGAGGTTCGTCCTCAAACTATTCGGGGCGAACCCGACGAACGGTTTCGTCGGCTGGGTTTATGACAATACCTCGGTACTATTGGATCCGTTCCGCGGCATCTTCAACAACGAAGTGGTAGGGAGGCATTATGTCTTTGAGTTCAACACGCTTTTCGCGATACTGATCTACGCGCTGTTCGGCATGCTCTTGCTCATGCTCGTGGATGTACTGACACCGGCAGATAACAGGGGTAAAAGGAAGTAAAAACATCATTTGTCCACATGTTTATTCACAGTTTATACACATAGGGAAATGTTATTGTTGACATACATATGGCATGGGAGTAAATTGGTGTATAGGAAATGTGTGAGGTTTATCCAAAATACGTTTCTCAGAAGACAGGTCTGCGGACCTGTTTTCGCCTTTTATGGGGCTTTTTTTAGGAAGAAAACTGCTTTTTTAGCCCTGACATGAACTGCATTATCTCATTACGCCATTCCCATATACTGTAACCAAGCGCTCCGAACACGCCCACCGCGGCAATAGTCCAATTTGAGTTATCGGCGCCGGTGCTTTCTGACAGCACGTCTTTCACATCATTAATCTGGTTCGTACCAGATACAGCAACACTGGCTTTCTTCTTGCATCGGTTAGTAGCCGGGTTGCGATACTGTCCCGGCTCGCACGGTTTGAGCGTACTTCCGGCGGATCCCAATTTTTTGCAACGGTTGGTAGCAGGATTGCGGAACTGGTCGGAGGCGCAAGGTTTCAGCGTGGAGCTTAAAGAAGTAATATTCCGACACCTATGAGTATCCGGGTTTCTTTCTTTGCCTGGTGCGCAAGGGGCCAAGCCACCTGCTTCTTCAATGATATTGTTACATCTGTTCGTGCCGGGATTTCGGAATTCACCGGCAGGGCAAGGCTTTAGCGCCAAAAGCTTGTTTTTCGCGCCGGGCGTAACCGAAAAAGTCTGTGCCCACTTGCCGTCAATCAGCGACCAGGAAACATCGTCATCCAGGCTCGCAGGGTAATCAGACTCGTAGATATCTTCCGATTCGTCGGGGCTTACTAAAAAGACTTTTCCGCCGCCGGAATTGGTCAAAGTCAGACCGGTAAGGTCATTGTAAAAAGCCAGGTACTCGCCCGGACTAATCTCTTTATCCGTAAATTCATACATTTTTGAGCTGTCGGTAGTTTGTAATTTACAGCCGGTAATGGAAATGGTCTTGTCTGTCGGGTTGTGTAGTTCGATGAACTCATGACCACTGTCAGAGCCGCCAGGGTTCACCAAAAGTTCGCTTATGATAATGCCGTCGCAACTCGTCTGAGCTTGCGAATCACCGCCACCCATACCCCCGGTATCTGTATCACCATTGTCGGAATTATTATCACCGTCTTGGTTACCGTAACCCGTACCATCTCCAGTCTGCTGATTAATAATGTACCCACCTGCCGCTAAATCAATCGGTAATGTGGGTGCTAAAAAGGCTATTCCTGTATCAAAAAGTGCGTCATCCGGCATAATTCGTTTGGTGGAAAAACCAGGAGGAATCTCGGTTACAATAGGCCAAAAATCAATCTGTACGGCACTACCCCAGCCAACCATATCAATAATTTGCCCCGTGTCATCTTTAATTTGTATATGCCCACCAGAACGTGCCAGCATACCGGATGACTTCGTATCATTTACACCGAAGACTGCGTCTGCTAAGTCAGCATAATGGCCATCATGCGCCAGAAGTACATACGAACTCGGCAAAATCTTTCCATCAAAGACATAAAGCGGTGTAGTTGTTTTACCACTAGCACTGGTATAATCAATTTCCCAATTTGTAACGTCAATTTCTTGGCTTAATGGGTTATAAATTTCTACGAATTCTGTTTTGCCATCTTCGTCAAGACAAGTGACCGACTCCAGACTATCGTATGTACTACAACCACCGGTCTGGATTTCGCTAATAACTAAATTAGAGAATCCTTCACCATCAATACTTTCGCCCATGGCCCTAGCAGTCAATGTAGGAGGCGCAAAAATCAAACAAAAGAGTAGTACCGAAAACAGGCTGAATATTTTTTGCATTTTTATTTTAGGTCAACAACGAGCCATTATCGCAAATTGAAACTTCCCGTCAAGCCCGGATGGCCGCCGGACTTGCTAGGGCAAGCAATCATGGTCTACAATTCCAGCAAGTATTAAGGAGGGGTTGATGAACACTGAACAGTTGGCAAAAGTACGGGACGGGAAAGGGTTCATAGCCGCGCTTGACCAAAGCGGAGGTTCTACACCAAAAGCACTGAAACTTTATGGCATAGAAGAGAGCGAATACTCCGGCGAAGAAGAAATGTTCGAGCTTGTCCATGCCATGCGTTCGCGTATCATAACCAGTCCTGTATTCAACGGAAGACGTATACTGGGCGCCATTTTGTTTGAAAAAACCATGGACAGCGAAATCGAGGGCCTGCCAACAGCAACCTACCTCTGGGAAAAGAAGCAAGTCGCTCCTTTTTTGAAGATAGATAAAGGCCTGGCTGAGGAAGAAAACGGCGTGCAGGTGATGAAGCCGAACCCGGGCTTGGGGGAACTTTTATCTAGAGCGAAACAGGCCGGAATCTTCGGCACCAAGATGCGTAGCGTCATCAAACTGGCCAACCCCGAAGGCATCAAGGCCGTAGTGGCCCAGCAGTTCGAAACCGCCAAGCAGATAATAGAAGCCGGCTTGGTGCCGATTATCGAGCCGGAGGTAGACATAAACAGTCCCGAAAAGGCCAAGGCCGAGGAACTACTCAAGGCTAAGATAGAAGAGCAAATCAAGGCTTTAGGTGAAAACGAGTTGATTATGCTGAAGCTGACCTTGCCGGAAACACCTGGCTTTTACCAAACTTTCGTAGATAACCCAAAGGTCGTACGCATCGTGGCGCTTTCCGGCGGATATAGCAGGGAAGAGGCCAATGCCAAACTGGCTCAAAACCCCGGTGTAATCGCAAGCTTCTCCCGCGCCTTGACCGAAGGTTTGAATGCCAAGCAGACCGATGAAGAATTCAACGACACGCTCGATAAATCAATAGACAGCATCTACCAAGCATCTATCAAGTAGTCGCTAGTTCGGCCGGGTTGTCATACAAGTGAGTCCGTGAGGGCCAAGTGCAGGATGTGATATTATTTTTATCACTTCCGAAACGCTCAACTGGAGGATAATCCGGCTGAATCAGTGCCTTGGAGTAACTTTTCAAACAGTTTCATCGTTCCCGCGTCACCCATTTCTACGGATACTTTTTCATGCAGTTCAACAGACTTCAGTTCATTTGCCGATTTGTCGTTCAAAAGAGCCTTGCCGCCGGCTTGCTCAACCAGCCAAGCAAGAGGTTTGGCCTCGTATTGTAGCCTGAGCTTGCCCTTGTAATCACCATTTTTTCCGACAGAAGGGTAGGCAAAGAACCCGCCTTTTATAAGAGTCCTGTGTATGTCCGCGACCATGGCGCCGACCCAGCGCATAGAACGGGCGGTTTCAGACGATAACTCACGGTATGCTTCGGCCTTTTTGGGGTCCATCTTCGGCAAAACGTACGGGTTATAAGCGATGTAACCGGTGTTCTCGGGTATTCTTATATTCTCGCTTGTCAGCAGGAACTCACCGCTATCCGGGTCCAGCGTAAACTCGTGCACGCCCTTGCCGACACTGAAGACAAGAACAGTGCTGGAACTGTAAAGTACATACCCGGCCGCAACCTGCTTGCCGGACGGCTGTAAAAAGCCTGTTTTTACATCGTCCGAAGGAAGAACGGAAAATATAGTCCCCACGGGCATGTTTATGTCTATGTTGCTTGAGCCGTCCAGCGGATCGAACGCCACCAGATAGCCATGGGTTTTGCCGGCAGAAACGTCCACGACGTCTTCTTCCTCTTCACTGGCCAAGCCAATCACATGCTCGTTGCCTGCCAACATGTCCTTCATAATCTCATTGGTGCGCTCATCAAGCTTCTGGACTTCATCATCATGCACGTTCTGTCCGCCAGCCGCACCGTGCAAATCAAGCAAGCCTGAGCGTTGGACCTCATGCGCTATCTTTTTACCGATTTCAGCGATGTCGGAGATTATCAGGTTCAGCTCGTCCTGGTGCTCGTGGCCGTCCAGGTGCGTAAGTAAATAGTGAGATAAACTTTTCAAATTACCCTCGTTTCTATGCAGGTATTATACATCGGTTATTCAATCACAGAATCTTGCGTGAAATCATGCCCGGTCCTGCGCCAAAGCCATACGCAAAGAATTATTACGAATAGGTATGAAGCAATCAGATAAGGCAGAGGGAAGATGACCTCGCCCTTGGCGTTCGGCAGAGCAGAAAGCTTGTTAGAAACTGTTGTCATATAACCTAAGAGTAATTGAGCAGGCCATCCGGTGATAGCGACCAGAGGCCCCAGAAAAACCGCCGACATACCGGCAAAAAAGGTAAATATCATCGCAACCGGTATAAGCGGCAGAATCAGAACGTTTGAAAGAAGCGCCAGCGGAGCATACTGGCCGAAGGCAAACGCTATTATAGGCGCCGTCAAAACCTGGGCGGAAAAAGTTTCTACTACGACACGCAAGACTGCGTTTGGCTCCTCTTTGCCCCAAAAATAGTCAAGCAGAAGCGGGGAAAGTATTATCACCCCCGCAAAGGCGGCAAAAGACAAATACCAGCCCAGGTCGCCCCATAAATAAGCCGGATTAACAAGCGCCGTCAATGCGGCCGAGAAAGGAAGAAGAACCATGGGGTGAATCTTGCGGCCATAATACCAGGCCACCAGGCTCAACCCGGTTATCAGTCCGGCGCGGGTCATGGAGGGGCTGGAACCGGTAACCATGATAAAACCGATTATCAAAAGGCTGGAGCCCAAAGTAGCCGTGTATTTAGAAACTTTCATCAGCCATTTGCGGGCAATCCTTACAAGTATGGTCAGGTTATACCCGCTGGCGACGATTATGTGCGTCAGACCAAGTATGCGCAGGTTGTTGACAAGGCTTTCCGGTAGCTCGGAGTGCTGGCCGGTCAAAAACCCCAGCCCGAGGCTGGCCTGAGGTTCTTTGATAGCATTTCTGACTTTGTCTGAGAACCAATCGCGAACTTCGAGGGCGACATCTCCATGCTTAACTCTTGTAACTTTGACGATTTCAGCCCTGTACATCGCCGCCGAAAAATTGCCGAAGCCCTCGCTAAGCTTGCCGTTTATCTGCAGTCTGTCGCTCCTTTTTATATGCGCAGTGGAACCGGTGCTTATCCATATCTGTCCGTTCAAAGATTGACCGGAAAGTTTTATCTCCTTCAGCTTTATCTGCTTTTGCCCGTCCTTGCCAACGGCGACGTCTTCGCTGACCGTGCCGGATATATCTACCGTTTTATTGATAAAATTTTTGTAAACTTCCCGGGACGGATAGGCCTGCGTTCCGCGCCAAAGCCCTATCAAAAGCCCGCCCATGAGCGCAAAGATAATCAAAGCGGCTCTTTTGTTTATCAAAGCCATGGCAAGAAAACCCATACCTGCCACAAGCCAGGAGATTGCAAAGAAATAATCTTTACTGAATAGCGAAAGCACCACTCCGGCCATCAGCCCCGCGCTTGCCCAAGCCAATATCCATGAGCTGTGAAGTTTTTTCACCTGCTCCTTTCTATCGGCAGAACTTGGCCAGGGCAGGTTGCGAGCTGGCGCGCGAACGCGTCTTTTTCGGCCCGGGTTATCCAAAGATGGTACTTAAGCTTCACTGCAATCTGCCTGGCCGCGTACCGGCAACGGTATCCTTTATTCGGCGGTAACCAAGTAGCAAAATCCGCATCGCTTTTTTCCTGGTTGGCCGGACCGTCGACAGCCAGAAGGTTCAATGGATCGTTAGCAAAATTATTCCTGGTTGTTTCGTCCAGCTGTTGCGCGCCTTTCTGCCAGGCATCGGAAAGAGCGACCACATGGTCTATCTGCACATCATTTGACGTCCCAAAGCCGCGCTCAAACTCAATGGTTTTGCCCGTATAGGGGTCTCCCAGCTCTCCGCTCATGACAAAACAGCCGTTGAGCGGGTCTATCAACGGGTCGTTAAGGTCGCGTTTCAAGATAATATTGCGCATATCACAGTCTCCGACCTCGCCCCAACCGCTCAAAAATTGCGTCCTGGCGTATCCTGTCTTCGGCGCTCTGCCTTTGACGGCCAGCTTTTCAAGAGCCTCTGCCGCAGTCATCGCACCTGCAGGCGCGGTTTGTACGGTCTGCTTGTACTTGACCGGTGCAGGCGGCGGGCTGTTCTGGCTTAAATTGATAAAGACCGTAATTAATACGAATAAGACCAGTGCTATGGTGCGGCGTCGTTTTTCTTTCAACTTTGTGTATGGATTATCCCACTGATTTTACCATAGCCATAATTGATTTATTTTATAAAAAATGGTATTATATTGCGATTGTGATTGAGAAATATAGCCCTGCTATACCAAAACTTATACCTTCTACTGCCGACCCTTCCGTCGGTGTAGAAACGCTTGGCTACTATATCGTTAACGACCACACCGAAGCGGCCTTGGCGGAAGTAAATCTGGCGCAATATGATGAAGCTCAAATCGTTGTAGAACGTTTGACTGCTGAAAAGAAAAAACCGGAAGAAGTAGGCCCCTTGCGCCGTGTAATAGGCCGCATGCTAGGTTCGGTAATGACCGAAGAAGAGGCGGAACTTGTTCAGAACATGCCTCATTTCGAGGATGATATAAAACTATGGAGAGCCGTAGATGAAACATTCAGCAAGATAGTTGAAAATGACTTGCCCGGTACGAGGAAGTCTATAGCTGATATAGAACCGGATAATATAGATTTCTTTGATGAATACTGTGAAAAAACCTTGCCGCCCTATTTGAGGAAAGTTAAAGCCGAGAGCGCAGGTGGCAACACCTGGCATTCTTGGCTGACAGAACAAGCGGATGACGAACAGCTGATGAACTTCCTGCAATGGAATATATATTTTACCGAGCAACAACAGCTGGATGCCGAAGCCAACCACGAAATAGAAAGCGAGAGGGAGGAATACAAAGAAGGTATACGCCGCGGAATAGAGGAAGGCTGGCTACATGACGATGCACTTTTTGCTATAGATCAAGTGGATAATATAGCCGTAGTCATAGGCGACGTCTTTGATACACAGCTCAAAGACAGGGGAGGCTATCATACGCGAAGTACTAAGTTCATAGTTATCGGCGGTGCGACAAACCTGCCAGCGCCCGGAGATTACGGTAGCCTTTATATGAACATCAAAAGAACGGCCAAACACGAATTCAATCACGCTGTGTTGGGAGAATTCGGACATCGTTGGATAAATGAGGCTTTGACAGAACATATCGCTTCGGTCATGAAATATGGCCAGCTTGAACGCGTAGCACCCAACAGCCGCCGCGACCCGTTTCCCGGAGCCTACAACGAAGAAAGGGAACTGCTTGATTACCTTCTAAAACAAGGCTCGCGAGAAGTTCCGGTTGAGTTAGCGACCAGGGCATACTCAGAATACCCCGACGAAGATGTATGTTATGACCGAGAAAAATTCATAGATGCCATTGACGATGCATGGTCACATCTGGTTCCGGAAGGTACATCAGCCTTTATTGAACTTAGCTTTCACATTGAGAGCCTGGAAGAAAAATATGTAGACGAAGGAATGCCGCCGATAAAAGCCGGTAGCCGGGCGGCCAAAGAAGTCCTTGATGGCCTAAAGGAATCTCCGGAAGAATTGTTCAGCAGTATACGACCAAAAGAAATAAAGCTGAGTTTCTTATACGAGCCGAAGAACAGACCTGAATAATTAATCTGGTCCGTTAGCAAATGTTAAAATTATCTGGTGAGCAAAGACAAATCAAAGTGGACTAAGCATTCTTCAAAGATAGTTCACAGCAACCCCTGGTTCAACGTACAGAAAGACGAAGTTACCAAACCGAACGGTGACGACGGGGAATATTTTATAGTGAACTGCGCGCCGGCGTGTTTCATAATCGCGCAGGATTCAGACGAAGATATATACCTCATAGGCCAGTACCGCTACGCAATAGGTGAATACTCTTTGGAAATTCCGGCGGGCAGTACGGAAGGCGGCGACCCACTGGAAACGGCCAAGCGCGAACTATGGGAGGAAACGGGCCTGAAAGCCGAAAATTGGGAAAAATTAGGCGAGGTATATTCTGCCAACGGGCTATTGCACGAAAAAGCCATTACGTTCCTTGCGACAGGGCTTACCCAGACGGGCGAGCACGAACAGGAAGAAGAAGGCATCGACAAGCTTGTAAAACTGCCGCTGGATGAGATTCTAAAAATGATACGAAAAGGCAAGATAAAGGACGGCCAGACCATAACCAGTCTTCTGCTTTTCCTTACGCACAAAAAGCCTTCTCTGATAAAATAGATACAAATGCACGAATCTTTGGTTATTTTGGATTACGGGTCGCAATATACGCAGTTGATTGCACGAAGAGCCCGTGAACTGGGCGTCTACAGCATAATCCTGCCTTTTAGCGCTAAAGTGCAAGACATCAATGAGCACAACCCGAAAGGCATAGTACTTTCCGGCGGACCGAACTCGGTATTTGACGAAGGTGCTCCGGGCTTGAGCGAAGGCATACTCGACCAAAACATCCCGGTGCTCGGAATCTGTTATGGCATGCAGTTGATATCCCAAAAGTTCGGCGGTGAAGTCGAAGAATCAAAAACACGCGAATACGGAAAGGCCACGATAATACGCAAAAGCGACAGCGACGTGATAAACAAGGCCTTCGACGGCAGTACGGTATGGATGAGCCACGGCACGCACGTGAGCAAACCGCCGGAAGGCTTTGAAGTGACATATATGAGTGATGATACGCTCGCAAGCATAGAAAACACCGAAAAGAAGATATACGGTTTTCAGTTCCACCCGGAAGTTTCACACACTGAGCATGGCAAGGAGATACTTGAAGCTTTCATCGACAAATGCGGTTTTTCAAAAGACTGGTCCGCCAGCTCGATAATCGACGAGCAAGTCGCCAAAATAAAAGAAACCGTGGGTGATAAAAACGTAATCTGCGCGCTTTCCGGCGGGGTTGATTCATCCGTCGCGGCAACCCTCGTAAACAAGGCCGTAGGCGATAAACAGACCTGTATATTCGTAGACACCGGACTGCTTAGAAAAAACGAGTATGAGGAAGTACTGGAAATCTACAAGGACCAGGGCCTGAACGTAAAGCCGATAAAAGCAGGCGAGCGATTTCTTAGCAAGCTGAATGACGTAAGCGATCCGGAAGAAAAACGCAAGATAATCGGCAACGAATTCATCAGTATTTTTGAAGAAGAAGCGGGCAAATTAACGGATGTAGGGTATCTGGTACAAGGAACGCTGTATCCCGACGTGATAGAATCCGTTTCAGTCAACGGGCCATCCGTAACCATAAAATCGCACCACAACGTCGGTGGCCTGCCGGAAAAGATGAACCTGGAGCTTATAGAACCCCTGC
>DASSOT010000063.1:0-20688 GCA_035700225.1 Saccharimonadales bacterium (SeqCode) | reverse complement strand
TACCATATCAAACGCGAAGCGTCAAATATTGGGACTTTATATAACATAAGCATTATATAATATTATTGACGAAAAAAGAAGAAAGTAGTAAAATACGTATTTACAGAGTGGGATTTAACAAAAGTTAATTTTTTAACTGCTAAAGCGGACTGTTTCTGTTAAAAAAGATGGACAGTTAAGTTTTAGAAGTAAGGGAGAGGTGTTATGTATAGAAAATTAATGTTAGCAATTGCGGCACTGTTTGCGATAGGTGCTTTTTCGGTTGCTGTGAACAGTCCCGTTACGCGTGCAGATGGGAATAATAGCCCTACTGAATGTTTGGGTAATAAAAATCAAAATCCGAATGCAGACAACGTAAAAAGCAGTCAAACAGGAAGCGATGACGAAGTAACCGTAAATGTCGGTTCGGGAAACGTAGCAGTCGGTGTCTGTATTAAAAGCGGAAGCAAAACATACTTTGGTAATTCAGTAGAGCATAGCGGTGTTATTAGCTCTGATGGCGACTATGGCAGTCGTCCGGATAAAGAAGTTGAACCGTGTTACAGCGTAAGTGGTATAGGAACATCAACAGTAAAAGTCACAAGATTGAATGATAAGTGCCAAGGTATTAGCCATATAGACGTTTTATTTGAAAGCGCATCTGCTGATTATTGCGATCCGGCTAATCGTCCTCGAGGTCAATCTATTGGCCAGTGGGTACCAAAAGATGTGAACTGTGTTGTGCCCAGTGTCAACGCTGTATGCGGAGCCCTTGAAGGTTCAGTTACAAACTTGACACCACTAAACTACGGCATCTCGTGGTCTGAAGGAAGCCCGGACTACAACTTCAACACCTCTCTGCCGGCTTCATTCCCAGAAGATTACAATGGCGGTAACGTAACAGTCTACTATTGGGTCGTTGGAGCTGAAGCTGACTATGTGACCGGACGAAACATTCCGAATTATTGGGAGCAAAATGCCGCTTCCGTAACTATCGATACTGACTGTGAAGAAAATGGCGGCCAGGGTGGTGGAACTACGCCCACTACCCCTGTTACCCCAAGCGGGACTACGACTGCTGTTTCCAAGCCGGTAATACAACAGCCTGCACAGGTAAGTGCGCCTCAGGCCGGAGTAAATGCCGGCGAAGGCGGCGGCGCAGGTTCCGTCATAGCCCCTGTAACGGCTTTGATGGGCTCGCTTGGCAGTCTTGCATACGGAGTAATCCGTCTGCGAAGATTCGGTGCTTAAGCTAAGTTAAGAGGAGGCGCGTAAAAGGTGGCTAAAAGAACGCCTGCCAATACGAAGACGAAAAAACGGCAACAGACGAAGAAAAGTCGGTTGCCGTCTTCGTCTGCGAGCAAAAAAAACCTGGCTTCTGCAAAAAACAGGAAGATATTGCCGACAAGACTCAAGACACTCTTCAGAAAAATCCGACGTAGAGAACCGTTCAGCCTCAGGCTTACAAGAAGCAGGACGGCTACCTTTACTCTTGGTTTTTCCAGACAGAAAAAACCGGCAAAGAAAAAATCATCAAAGAAAGCCCGCGAACAACTATCATTCGAACAAAACTTAATAACGTCTGTCATCATGATTGCCATTGGTTTGACCGGTACAATCTACGCGGGCACGCAAATAACCGGAACCGCGCTCGGTGCGCAGGCTC
This sequence comes from Saccharimonadales bacterium (SeqCode), assembly GCA_035700225.1. Taxonomy (GTDB): domain Bacteria; phylum Patescibacteriota; class Saccharimonadia; order Saccharimonadales; family 2-12-FULL-41-12; genus JANWLD01. The sequence continues at coordinate 19,043 of DASSOT010000063.1, read as the reverse complement.
CGGTACAAAACCAACTCATCGATTTCTCTGAGTCCCCCGCTAAGCATTTTTTGCCGGCATCCAAACCCGTGCATCTCAGCATTCCGTCCGTATGGATAGATACCGACCTGAAAACAGTCGGCAAAAATCCGGATGACAGCATGGAGGTGCCCGAGGACTTTCACCGGGCCGGTTGGTATAAGCACAGCCCTACTCCCGGTGAAAAAGGACCCTCGATAATAGTCGGGCACGTAGACAATCACAAGGGACTGGGAGTTTTCTGGGAACTGCGCAACCTAAAGAAGGGGCAGATAATAAAGGTCAAGCGTGCGGATGGCAGAACGGTAAAATTCAAAGTGGATACTATCAAGCAATACCCCCAGAATTCACTTCCGGCCAAAGAAGTTTTTGGAAACATTGACTATGCAGGGCTGAGGCTCATAACCTGCGGCGGCAAGTTCAATTACATAACACATCACTATAGTGATAACACCGTGGTGTATGCGTCACTAGCGGATAACAAGTAATATTATTTGCCGGAAATATTATAAAATATGCCGCCAGTGCCGGCTTCTCTTGGCAACTGCCCGTATAAGTGATTGAATATAAGCATAAGTATTAGATAAACAAAGGCAATAATTATGGCAAAAAATGCTAAACAAAACGCAAAGGCCGCTTATGTATGGGGCGTTACCAGGATAGCTCTGGGGTTAATATTCCTATGGGCATTCGTTGACAAGCTCTGGGGGCTTGGGTATTCGACATGCGCGTCTGAAAAAACAGGCGAAATAGCCCGGTTCTGCGATGCATCGTGGCTGAATGGCGGTTCGCCTACCGCCGGTTTTCTGCAACATGCTACCAAAGGCCCGTTCGCGGATTTTTTCCAAAACCTGGCCGGTAACGGCCTCGTAGACTGGCTTTTTATGCTGGGATTGCTGGGTATCGGGCTCGCACTCGTACTGGGTATAGTGATGCGGCTTGCCACTGTTTTCGGAGTAATTTTGCTGGGTCTTATGTATCTGGCCGCGATACCGCCTGCGAACAACCCTGTGATTGACGACCATATCATTTATATATTGGTACTCGTCGGTCTTTTGAAGGTGAATGACGAGCAAAAATACGGACTGGGTGAAAAATGGGCAAAAACCGGCTTGGTCAAACGCTATCCTATATTGAAATAAAAGACTGTTTTTCAGTATCTTCTAAGCTAGCTCTCATATACTGCGGGCGATGAAAACATTCAAAAAACTTGCACTATCCCTGGGCGTAGTACTGGTATTTATCGCATATAGCTGGCAACAAAGGCACGACAATGAATCCGCCGCAATTAAGCCCCTAGCCGGTGCCGGCAATGCCTCGACGCAACAAGCTACAAGCCCTACCGGCAATACCCGAATGATGGCCGGTAACATGCCCTCTAATATGATGACGGGCTACAAAGACGGCTCATACACAGGCAACTCAGCGGATGCGTACTACGGCTATATCCAGGTCAAAGCAGTCATAAAGAGCGGTAAATTAACAGATGTGCAATTCCTGCAATACCCGAATGACCAGGAAAATTCCATATATATCAACCAGCAGGCTATGCCCTATCTGAAACAGGAAGCCATCAAAGCCCAGAGTTCGCAGGTGGACAATATAACCGGCGCCACGGATACGAGCCAGGCCTTCATGCAATCCCTTGAGAATGCATTGAACCAGGCGAAAGGCTGAGGTCTTCAAATGAAGCAGACAAGACAGCTTATGGGTATGCCTATCACAGTAGAAATAGTTGATGATGGGGTTAAGCAAGAGCTTTTAGACGAAATTTATGACTATTTTGCCTACGTGGACGGCAAATACAGCACCTACAAACCTGACAGCGAGATATCCAGGATAAACGCCGGTTTACCGGAAACTGGATGGAGCGATGAAATGAAGCATGTATTACAGCTTTGCAGGCAGACCAAACTGGAAACCGGCGGGTATTTTGATATCGCGCATGAGGGCAAGCTTGACCCATCGGGGCTGGTAAAAGGCTGGGCCGTAAAAAACGCCGCGGATATTCTGAAGAACAAAGGTGTTAAAAACTTTTGTATCGACGCCGGCGGAGACTTGCAAGTTGCGGGTAGAAACATATTCAAAAAGCCGTGGACAGTAGGTATACGAAACCCTTTTGATAGAAAAGAAGTAGTCAAGACATTATCCGTAACGACCCAGGGCGTAGCGACTTCAGGAACAGCCATACGAGGCCAACATATTTATAATCCCCTATCCCCCGGAGAGAAACAGCTGGAAGTAGCCTCGATAACGATAATTGGCCCTGATATATATAACGCTGACCGTTTTGCCACAGCGGCCTTTGCCATGGGCAGGAAAGGTATAAATTTCATAGAATCGCTGGATGGCTATGAAGCATACATGATAAATGCTGATAAGCTGGCTACTATGACCAGTGATTTTGAAAGATTCGTCAGTGATGTTTAGACCTGTTGACTACTTGCTGGACAGGATAACCATGTACAGGTTGGTGCTGTATTTTCTTATAGTGCTGGTCGGCGCGTCAGCGGGCCTGAGCGCGCTGGGATATATGCAGTACAACGCGCTGGCTATCATAGCTTCGGCCGTGTATCTTGCCGCTGTCTGCTGGTTGTCTAACCAGCTTTTCGCACGTGTGTTTGAAACGCCCGCGAACGTGGAATCATCGCACATTACGGCTCTTATACTGGCTCTTATAATCACTCCTTTGGCTAATACGCACAATCTGCTGTTTCTGACTGCCGCCGGAGGCCTGGCTATGGCTTCAAAGTACATACTGGCCATCAGAAAGAAACATATATTCAACCCTGCGGCCATAGCAGTGGTCCTGACATCATTTGGTGCGCATCAAGCCGCCAGCTGGTGGGTTGGCACGAAACCGATGGTTCCCTTTCTGCTTATAGGCGGGTTTTTGGTCGTCCGGAAGATACAACGCACCGATATGGTGGTGAGTTTCTTTGCATCCGCTCTGTTTTTTGTAGGATTGCTTGCTTTTCTTAACCATGGCGATGTTTCAACAAGCCTGCAAAAGACCGTCCTTAGCTCTTCCCTGCTGTTTTTGGGCTTTATCATGCTGACCGAACCCCTGACTTCCCCGCCAACCCGCGACAAGCGGATATTTTACGGTATCATCACCGGGCTTCTCTTTTTGCCGCAACTGCACGTAGGAGGCATATATTCCACGCCGGAATTAGCACTGGTCATAGGTAATCTGTATGCGTATTTTGCAAGTCCGAAGTTTAAGGTAATACCGCAACTGTTGCGCAAGAACGCCATAGGACCGGATGTTGGCGACTTCGTATTCGCTACAAGCAGAAAGATAAATTACAAGCCCGGACAGTATATGGAGTGGACGCTTGGGCATGAAGGCACGGATTCCAGAGGAAACCGCCGGTATTTTACGCTTGCCTCTTCGCCTACTGAGGACACGCTCAGGCTGGGGGTAAAATTTTATCCGGGCGGGAGTAGTTTCAAGGATGCCATGAAACGCATGGATAACCGCACCTTCGTAAGCGCCGGGAGCCTGAGCGGCGATTTCACCCTGCCCGATGACACCAGCGAAAAGCTGGCTTTCATAGCCGGAGGCATAGGCATAACTCCTTATAGAAGCATGGTCAAATACCTTCTAGACATGAACGAACCGCGGGACGTTACCTTGCTATATTCAGAAAGAAAACCGGAATCAGTCGCATATAGAGACGTTTTTGACACCGCAGTGAGAGAACTGGGCATGAAAGTTGTCTACACCCTGACTGAGCGGGGATCCGTACCGGCTAGCTGGACAGGCCAGCGCGGGTTCGTAACCGCAGATATGATAAGCCAGCAAATCCCGGATTATATGGAGCGAACCTTTTATGTCTCCGGTCCACACGCCATGGTCACTGGTACACGCGACAACCTGCGCAAGTTAGGCGTAGCTCGGCACCGGATAAAAACCGACTTTTTCCCCGGCTATGCGTAAAAACGTCAGCCGGAAATCTATATGAACCAGACGACTACTACGGTAAGTAGCATCATGGCGAGTAGCATCTTGCGGACAAACTCATTGCCTTCTTTGATGGCTATATTAGACCCTATATGGGCTCCTAGCAAATTGGCTATAAGAAGAGTCAATCCAAACCTGATATCTATAAGTCCGGCCAGGAATAATGCTCCTACAGCTAATAGTGAGAATGGTAACGTGGCCAGAAAGCCGTTGGCAACAGCCTGCAATGCCGGAATTTTACGTAGCCTGACTAAACAGAATGTCCTGAGCGAACCGGCCCCCGTGCTTATTAAACCTGAGTAAATAGCATAGAAAAAGTAAAGTGGTTTCCATAACGGGTTAATTTTATCGTTGCTTGGTTTCCAGAAAGCCAGAACAAAAAAAGCCGGAATAAGCACGACCGAAACAGCAATCTTTATAGCGGTTCCGCTGAAACTAATGAGCAGGAAAGTTCCTATGGCAATACCTGTGCCCTGCAATAAAAGCAGGGGCAGAAATATCTTTTTCTCTATGTAGCCGTTAACTGCAAAGTTTCTGATTGATGTAAGAAAGCCCAAGCTACCGAATGCATTGGTCGCTATGGCAGAGTTCAGGGGTAGTCCTAAGAAAAGTAAAGGGTAAAGTCCGAAAAAGCCCGCTCCGCCTCCCGCCATTGAGCCGAATAGTGCGGCCAGAAAGCCGCCTATAAAAGTTATTGCTATATCCATTATTTATTTTGGCTGGGGCGGCAGGATATCGCGTTCGCTTACGCTCACACTCCTTCCTGCGGTGCTCGAAAAATGACAAAGTAAACTTTGCATTTCGCCTGCGCTCCTCGTATGCCGAACCTCTACGGTTCTTTCCTCCTGGTTATGAATCTGCAGACGACGGTGTCGTCATCAGATTCATGGCTGGGGCGGCAGGATTCGAACCTGCGAATGCCGGGACCAAAACCCGGTGCCTTACCACTTGGCCACGCCCCAATACTATGAAATTTTAATATGCTTAACCCTATCATATCAGCAAGCGGTAAGGTGCCTTGCCACCTCCGGCGGCCCCGAAACTTCTCGATTGAAAGCAGAGCTTTCATCGGAAGATTTCCTTGCGAAATGCCACCGGCATTTCTCACACTTGGCCACGCCCCAATATCAAGACCCTTATTACTAGTGATATGCGGTCAATATTGTACCAGTTTTGCTAAAATAAACTAAGCATGCACCATCCAGGCCTAGCAAAAAATTCAAACTCCGGAAAAAACAAACTGAGGATTGTCAAAGTTTTAATAATTTTGGCTTTAATAATGCTGATAGTGCTTATATTTTTATTTTTTGAAGATAAAGCCGGCGCTCCGGATAACAAAAACTCTTCATTGCCCAAAGCTGTTTCCGAAGAAGTACGGCCTAAAACCTTCAAAACATTCAGCGGCAAAGAGTTTGAGGACTTGTACAATTCGTTCGTTTATCCGAACACGCAGAGCATAAACGAAGACACCCCCATAACCGGTAACGATAAGGCGGACACCCGTATAAGACAAATCGCCGTAGAAAGAGGCTACAAATTGCGAAGCGCGCCCGTTACGGATACATTCAAAGAGGTGCAAAAGGACATGTTTCTACAGCAAAAAGCCGCACAGGCCTGGCGCGTCCTTTCAAAAAAGGCGGCAAAAGACGGGCTAACACTCAAGCTCACAGCGGCATATAGGTCCGCAAAAGACCAGAAAGCCATATTCTTAAGCAGGCTTAAAGGAGTTTCATACGTCCTTATTGCTGAAGGAAAGGCTGATGATAAGGTCGACATGGTACTGGAGACAACTGCTCTGCCCGGTTATTCCCGGCATCATACGGGTTATACTGTAGATATAGCGTGCGCCAGTGACCCGTCCGTAAAGTTCGAGAACTCTGCTTGCTTTGATTGGCTTAATAAAAACAATTACCTGAACGCCAAGAAATCAGGATGGATACCCAGCTACCCCGATGGAGCAGGAAAACAGGGGCCAAGGCCAGAAGCCTGGGAGTATGTATGGGTTGGTACGGATGTATTAAAATAATTTGTTAATGTTTGCAAAAAACCAAAAATATTACTATTTTATAGATGATGGCAATAAACGAAGATAAGATAACCGCGTTGAATATAAACCGGTTGAAGGGCAGGATGTTGCATCTGCCCCAAAAGCCGCGCACAAAGAAGAAAAAGCGCGAAATACTGCTTTTGTACGGACATCATGCCAGCCTGGAAAGAATGTTCGGCATAGCTGATAACCTGAACCGCTACGGAGCCGTGACCATACCAGACCTGCCAGGCTTCGGCGGCATGGAGAGCTTCTATAAGATAGGACTGAAACCGACCATCGATAATTATGCGGATTACCTGGCCGCTTTTATCAAACTGCGCTACAAAAGGAAGCGTTTTACCCTGGTTTCGATGTCGTTTTCCTTCCTGGTAGTTACCAGGATGTTACAAAAATATCCTGATTTGGCGAAAAAGATAGATCTTCTGGTGAGTTCGGTGGGTTTCGTACACCACGAGGATTTCCACCTACCCCGCTACCAACAGAAAGGCCTGCTGGCTATGGGCAGAGTTTTCCAGTTCGCCCCCACCGCATTTTTATTCCGTTATACCATACTGCAGGGGCTTGTCATAAAAGGTTTTTACATGCTCATCGGAGCCAGCCATAGCAAAATGAAGGATACGAAGGACCGGCAGATAAGAAACGAACGCATAAAGGCCGAGATAAAATTGTGGCACATAAATGACGTCAGAACGCGCATGAAGACCATGGCGGATGCATTCAAGGTGGACTTGTGCAAAGGAAACAATATAGATCTGCCGGTGTATCACGTTTTTGTCAGCGGCGACAGATACTTTAACAACGACGTAGTAGAACAGCACATGAGAATAATCTACAAAGATTTCATAGGTATAGAAACGTCTATCAAGGGTCACATGCCCTCCATAGTCGCTACGGCCAAAGAGGCCGATCCCTTCGTCCCCGCCAAACTCAAAAAACTGCTAAAATAAGGGTATAAAATGAAAATCGGGATAGTTTGTCCATATAACATATTCAAGGGCGGCGGAGTCCAGGAATACGCTCTCGGCCTTCGTGACAGCCTGGTAAAGGCCGGCCATAAGGCCTACATCATAACGCCACAACCCAGGGACTATGACGGCCCGAAGGTGCCTGGAATCATCATGGTAGGCGGTGCGGCGCCGATAAGGTCATTCCACACATCGGCCCAGGTGTCCGCAACTGTTGATACTGACAGTCTTGAAAATGTACTGCGCGAACAAAATTTCGACATCCTGCACTTTCATGAACCGTGGGTGCCGATGCTTTCACGCCAGATACTCCTGCGTTCAGACGCAATACATATAGGTACCTTCCATGCGGCTATGAGCGAAAGACGCTCCTCCAGAACCCTGGAAAGGGTCATCACGCCCTACACCAAGTCCATTCTGAAATATCTGGATATATTGACCGCCGTCTCACCGGTAGCGACCAATTATGTCAAATCACTGACGCACAGGAAGATTTATATCATCCCTAACGCTATAGATCTTTCAAAGTACAAGGTGCTCAAAAAAATCAAAAAGGATCCGAACAAGCGGACAATACTATATATAGGGCGGCTGGAGAAAAGAAAGGCTGTCAAATATCTTATCGAGGCATTCGGCGTGATAAACAGCATACACAAGCAATACCAACTGATAATCGCCGGCGAAGGGCCGGAAAAAGACAAGCTGGAAGAGCAGATAAAAGAAGCCGGGATAACCAACGTCACATTCCTGGGCCATATCGAAGAGTCTGAAAAGATAGAACTTCTGCAAAATTCCGATGTTTTCTGCTCGCCCGCCATGTACGGAGAAAGCTTCGGCATAGTTCTTTTGGAAGCAATGGCAAGCGGCTGTGTAACCGTCGCAGGTGCAAATGCCGGCTATGAAAGCGTACTAACCGGAAGCGGGCAGATATCGCTTGTAAACCCTAAGGATACAAAAGACTTCGCGCGGCGCTTGCTACTCATGGCTTCAGACGAAGGCCTTCGAGAACATTGGTTGAACTGGGCGAAAACAGAGGTAGAAAAATACAGTTATGAGAATATTGTCAACCAGTATATAAAGCTGTATGAGCTGGCCTATGATAAAAAGCACGCCGAATAACAAGCTTCGCGTAGGTTTTGTACTGGATGACGGGCTGGACAAACCGGACGGCGTACAGCAATACATTTTGACCCTGGGCGAATGGCTGAAAAGCAAGGGGCATTATGTGCGTTACCTTGTCGGCGAAACGTCGCGGGAAGATATAAAAGAGGCCATACCATTGGCAAGGAACTTAAAAGTCCGTTTCAACGGAAACAGTCTTTCGACGCCCTTCCCCGCTTCAACGGAAAAAATCAAAGCGACACTCAAGCAGGAAAAGTTTGACATTTTGCATGTCCAGGTGCCTTACAGCCCGTTCATGGCCGGCAAGGTCATACGGTATGCGGACGAACACACGAAAATCATCGGGACTTTTCATGTACTGCCGGTAGGCAGGTTGCAATACACCGGTAGCAAATTGCTGGGATATGCGATGAACCGCAGTTTGAAACATTTCGACAAGTTCCTGAGCGTATCGCCGCCGGCGCAAAAATTCGCCGAAGAAACCTTCGGCATAAAGAGCGAGATTCTTCCGAATCCGGTAAGTATTGAAAAATACCATAAAACGACGGCAAAGGACGATTATCTGAACATAGTGTTCATAGGCCGTCTGGTGCCTAGAAAAGGCTGCATGAATCTGCTGAAGGCTGTGAACGGGCTTGTAAAACTGGATGGTTCCCTGTCTTTGAGGGTGCATATCTGTGGAACCGGCAACCAGCAGTCCAAGCTTGAGAACTATATCCGCTCAACCGGGCTGGGCGACGTAGTAAAAATGCATGGTTTCGTGAGTGAAGAAAAAAAGATAGATTTTCTCAGCAAGGCTGATCTTTCCGTTTTTCCCTCCATATCGGGAGAAAGTTTCGGCATAGTTCTTATAGAAGCAATGGCCGCGGGCGGCGGTGTGGTCCTTGCCGGTAACAACCCCGGTTACTCAAGCGTGCTTTCAGGCGCTCCTGAAAGTCTTTTCAATCCGAATGACCCAGACGAACTGCGCGACAAACTGCATAAACTTATCAAGGACAAAGAACAATACGAAAAAATATACCGAAGCCAGCAAAAACTTATAAGACAGTTCGATATACCTTCCGTCGGGCAAAAACTGCTGGATGTGTACGCGGAAGTCTTGCGCTAAATGGACCGATAAGTCAAAATATCTATAAATATGAGCGCTAAAAAAGAGAAACGACACATAACTATCAATATAGATTCCGGCGCGGTAGTAAAGACTATAGCCATAGTTTTAATCGCTATAGTTTTCTTCTCCTTTCTGCACCAGGTCGCGCATGCACTCATACTGATATTCATTGCTTTTTTCCTTGCTTTGGCGCTGAACCCGGCTGTCAGCTGGATTGCGAACAGATTAAAAAGTAAAAGCAGGGTCAGGGCGACGGGCCTGGCTTATCTGATGGTGCTTGCGTTCTTGATAACATTTTTCGCACTGGTCATACCGCCCCTTGTCCGCGAAACCGTGGATTTTATAAAAGACGTTCCTCAGACGGTTCATAATTTTACGGATGAAGACTCTACATTCAGCAGATTCATAGATAGAAACCACCTGAATGACCAGGTTAACAGCTTAACCCAGGACTTCAGCGACAAGTTCAAGGACGTACGCGAACCAGTACTCTCTACGGCAGGCGCCGTCGGTACGGCATTCATCAGTACCATAACCGTGCTTGTACTGACATTCATGATGCTTGTAGAGGGACCTTCATGGTTCGACAAAATACTGGAGATACAGCCCAAGGAAAAACGAGCCGCAAGAAAAAAGCTCGCATCCAAGCTATATAGAACGGTCACGAATTATGTCAACGGACAAGTCATAGTGGCATTCATAGCGGGTTCTTTTGCCTTCATTGCGCTCGTTGTAGCAAGCAATGTCTTCGGCGTTTCAGTAAATGCCGTCGCACTGGCGGCTATAATAATGCTTTTCGGCCTGTTGCCACTCATAGGTGCGACAATCGGCGCCGTAATAGTGGTGCTTGCCGTTTTGTTAAAATCCGTTGCCCTGGCCATAACCATGGGCATATTCTTTGTCATCTACCAGCAGGTGGAAAACCTGACCATCCAGCCCTATATACAATCTAAGACCAACAGCCTTACGCCGCTGATAGTGTTCATAGCCGCACTCGTAGGGGTAAGTCTGGGCGGTATTTTAGGTGCGTTCATAGCCATACCCACCGCTGGCTGTATCAAGATATTCGTAGAAGACTACTTTTCTAATAGAATAGAAGCTTATAAATAAATCAGGCCGTCCTGTACCAGGTCGTGACGTCTTCGCTGATATCATTGAGCGCTATATCTTGTTTTTCCAATTGTCCGCGTATCTTGTCAGCCTTTTGCCAGTCCTTCTGTTTTCTAGCAGTAGAGCGTTCTTTGATTAGCTTTTTCTGTTCCTGATCTATATCTTTTGAGGCTAAAAGTTCAAAACCCAGAGTATTATCCAACCACATCAGAAACTCTATGAATTTCTGATGGTCGCGGGACAAGCCCGTACCGTATTCTGAGCTGAAATTACCCAACAGTTCGATAACTTTGGCGGTGTCAAGATTGTCCTCAAGGGCATCTAGAATGCCGTACTTCAATTCGTGCAGTCTGTTTTTCTCGTCTTTAACGACCGTTGAATCCGGTTGATAACGCAGGTCTGCGATAGCTTGAAGTTCAAGTCTTTTACGGCGGGCCTCTTCCATGGCCTGCCACGTAAAGTTGGCTTCGTTCCTGTAGTTTATGCTCATGACGAACATACGGAAATCCTTGCCGTCATAACCTTTTTTTTGCAAGTCCTCCATGGTGTATCCGTTACCCAGGCTTTTTGATATCTTTTGGCCTTCTATCTGCAGATGGTTATTGTGCACCCAGGTTCCGGCAAGCTGTTTTCCAGTTGTCGATTCCGACTGAGCTATCTCGTTCGTGTGATGTATAGGTATGTGCTCTATACCACCCGCATGGATATCTATGGTTTCGCCCAGTTCGCTCAAGATTATAGCCGAGCATTCCAGATGCCAGCCCGGAAAACCCTTTCCCCAGGGGCTGTCCCACTCCATATCGCGCTTCTTGTCTTTGGGAGAAAACTTCCACAGGGCGAAATCCGAAGGATGTTTTTTGGCACCTGTTTCAACTCGCGCTCCAGCTTTTTGGCCGCTCAAATCCAGCTTGGCCATCTTGCCATAATCAGAAAAAGTAGTACTGTCGAAATATATGCCGTCGTCCGTTGGGTAAGTATGCCCCTTTTTTTCTAAAATCTTTATCATCTCTAACTGCTGGTCGATATAGCGTGTGGCTTTCACGATGTTCCGGCGCGGTATCGATATATTGAAATAATCCAGCCCTCTTATGAAATATTCACCGTAATATTCTGCTATTTCCCATGCTGTTTTGGACTCTTTGCGAGCAGTCTTTTCCATTTTGTCTTCGCCTTCGTCCGCATCACTGACCAGGTGTCCCACATCTGTGATATTCATTATCCACTCGAGCGTGTAGCCATCTGCTTTCAGGGCTCTTGCAAGTATGTCGTAGCGTACGAACGACGCCCAGTTGCCGATGGTGGGTTTATCATAAACGGTGGGTCCGCAACTGTAATATTTGACCCGCGAGGGAGTAATACTGGAAAATTCTTCAACTTTTCTGGACGCGGTGTTATAAAGCTTCATCTTCAATCTTCTTCAACTCGATTTTTGCAAGTTCTTCGCACTTGTTCAATATGGTATTTTCATCTGAACCGTCCGTAATACGGAACCCGCTTGCATAAGGATGGCCTCCTCCGCCGAACTCTTCCGCTATGCGAGCGCATACAGGATAGCCGTAATTTGAGCGCAATTTAGCCGTTATGCGTCCGTCAGGATAACTTTTGAGCGCTATAGCAAGCTTAACGTTCTCAACTTGGCGCATCTCATCTATGACAAGCATGGAGGGATTGTACAGCGGGCTGTACTTTTCAATCTCTTTCCACGGAATCTTGATAAACGCAACCTGTCCGTCCAGCAAAAACCCCACCCTTTTCAGCAGGTCGCCTTTATAGCCCAAAAGTTCCGGCTGTTTCTTTTGGAATTCCTTCCGCTCGGAGTCCAGCTTGGCCAGGCTCACGCCTTTGTCCATAAACTCTGCGATTATCCTGACGCTGTGGCTGGAGGTACTTTCGCTTATAAGGCCCAGACTGTCGCTAAGGATGGCGTAAGTCATGAATTCGGCGGCACTCAAAGATACAGGCCAGTCGTTTTCTTTGCATATATCGTATACAAGCTCGCTCGTAGCTACGGCAGGCCTGATGTATTTCACATCGGCGAAATCTATAGTCGGATCGGTGTCATGATGGTCTATAACTATGCACGGTTTTGTCTTGAGCCAGTTTATCTCGCCTGTTTTTTGCAGGTTTTCCAAAAGAAGCGTGGAGCCGGTATCTACGATTATCGACAGGTCGAATTGTTTTGGCAGACTGTGCACGACTCTGTCCCAGCCGCGCATGTACCTAAGATAGCCAGGCATATCAACGCCGCAGTACATGACAGGTTTTTTATCCAGGGAAGACAGTATTTCCTCCAGGGCCAAAGAAGTGGCCAAACTGTCGCCATCCGGGTTATCAGCCTGAATGATTACTATGATTGCAGAGTTATCAACCAATGATTTGACGGTCTTCTTCACACAGCCCTCCTGCCTTCAAGTGCTCTGGAGAGTGTTATCTGGTCAGCGTATTCGATATCCAGGCCGATAGGCAGGCCCTGGGCCAGGCGGGTAACCTTCACTTTGGTGCCTTCCAGTTGTTTTTGTATGTAATGCGCGGTAGATTCTCCCTCGATAGAAGCGTTTGCGGCTATGATTATTTCCGTGGCTTTGTCTTTCTTTATTCTTTCTATAAGCTCGGGTATGTGCAGGGTTTCGGGCGTAATGTTGTCAATAGGTGATATAAGGCCTCCCAGCACATGGTAGGTACCGTTGAACGCTTTGGTGTTTTCCAGGGCGACCACATCGAATACATCTTCGACTACGGCTATAAGCTTCCTGTCCCTTTCCTTGTCCGCGTATATCGGTGAAACATCCTCGTCCTTATCTATAAGCTCGTAGGTAACCGGACATACTTTTATATTTTCTCTTACGTCTTTCAGATAAACTGCGAGCGTATCAGCCGTAGCTTTCTGCGATTTATACAAGAAATAAGCATAACGTTCTGCAGTACGCGGACCGACGCCGGGCAGTTCTTCCAATGCATTTATCAAACCTGTCAGAGCCTTTGGCAACATACCTTTTATTCTAGTTAGAGACCGAGATTTCCCAGCATGCCCATCATGGGTTGCATCTTTTCAGCGGCGTACTTCTGGCTTTGTGCAATGGCGTTCTTGACGGCTTCTTCAACCCATTTTTCCAGCTCGCCGATGTCGTCCAGGTCGACTCTTTGTGGGTCTATATGTATTTTTTTTATCTTCTGCTCGCCTGTGATTTCCACTATTACGGCGTCGTCGCCCGCAGAAGCGGTGATGATTTCTTTTTTAAGTTCTTTTTGTACTTTCTTGACCTTCATAAGCATCTTGGCTTGATCAAACCTGTTCATAATACGTCTCCTTTACTCTAATAATTGTATCAGATTAGACCTTGAATATCTGGTGGTATGCATCCGTTTTTGGCCACCCGATGAAATATCGTTCCGCATGATAGCCGATAATCATCAAAACAACCAGACCGACTACTCCCAGCCCGAGCATCCTGGGCAATGGGTTGTTGGGAAATATTATCAACCACTGGTCTATAAGATAAGTGATACCGAACGCGACGAACATGTACGCCAGAGGCAACAGCAGTGAGATAAAAACAGGTCCGTTGACAGCTATCAGCACGATACACAGAACAAGAAAAGTAAACATGAACCTCTTTTTCGTAAGAAAAAGCCTGGTCTTGGCCAGATAGATTATTCCTGCTATGAGCAATACGGCTGAAATCCAGTCTATTATAGGCGTTCCGTAAAGCCATGAGGAGCTGTCGTTCAGTCCGTTGTAAAACAATTGCCCGGGAAGTTCCAGCAGGCCGTTCTTGACGGATGCGACGGATGGCAGGCTACCTACCTGCAGGCCAAGCATCTTTAGAGCCTGTGTAGGGATATCCAGCGACAAACGCAATATGATACCCAGACTTGCGGCAAGGGTCAGCATTAACACTGAAAATGGCAGTATCAGCTTGCCTGCTATTACTTCGTCTTTTTCATAAAGGGCATAGATAATCAGCGCCGACAGTAAAAACCATACCGCTCCGGGCACGAAGATGACCTGGGCCAAAAGTATGGAGCTTAGTATTCTAAGCGCTGTGGACTTAGAGTGCAATGCCAGATTGCCCAGATACAAAATGACCGGGATTACTCCAAAAAGCATTGCCGTGACATTGTCCTGCCTTGTCTGAGACAGCGCCCAGCTTGAGCTGGCAAACAACAGTACAGAGAACACCGCAACCCGCCTGCTTATCCAGCCAGCAAGCAATTTATAAAAACAAAACAGCGCGAATAACATCAATGCAACGGACAGAAGCCTGACATAGAGGTAGCTGAAAAGATGTAGTTTGGCAAAAATAACCAGTATTATCTTCACCGGCAAAAAATCAAATGAGCCTGCGTCTGACAAGTTTTGATAGTCGGCTGATATGTCTGTTGAAGACATATGCGGAGGAAGGACATTTATATTAAAAAGATACAGCGCCAGGATAAATACGGGTACGACCGCGTAAAGTATGTTCGACTTTATAAATTCAAGAGCACTCCCAGGGTTGATTTTCCGCTTATTTATAGGCCGTGGCTTTGGTATAGGTTTTTTCTGTTGAGTTTGTTTAGGCGGCCCGTTCTGAGGAATGCGTACGGTAGAAACAGGGTTGAGCTTTTTCAGGTTCCGGGGCATTACCCCGCCCATGCTCAATCCGCTCGGCTTTTTCTGTTGTTTTTTTTCCATAGAAATATTAACCTATTGTACCAATTAACCTTTGTTTAATCGAACGGAGTCGTGTGTTTCTTGGAAAGGCTTCTGAACCTTTGCTTTTCCCGGTCAAAGTATAATTCCACATTATCCGTAGGGCCGTTGCGATGTTTCTTGATAAGAACGTCGGTAATATTCTTTCTGTCCGTCTCGGGGTTGTAGTATTCCTCCCTGTACATGAACGCAACCACATCCGCGTCCTGTTCGATGGAGCCAGACTCCCTCAGGTCGGCAAGCTGGGGTATCTGCGGGTGCCTGCTCTCTACTGAGCGGCTCAGCTGGCTGGCCGCCACAAGCGGTACATTCAACTCTCTGGCTATCCCTTTCAAGCCTCTGGATATCTCGGATATTTCCTGTACCCTGTTGCCCCCGTCACTCGTATATCGCGAACTGCCGCTCATCAACTGAAGATAGTCGACTATTATCAGGCCCAGCGGATGTTTATGTGCTTCCCGCCGGGCTTTGGTGCGCAAGTCGCTGACTGTTATGCCGGGAGTGTCGTCTATATATATCGGGGCTTCACTTAGCGTACCCATGGCGTGACCTATCTTTTCAAAATCTTTGTCCGTAAGGTTTCCGGTCCTTAGATTCCAGGCATCTACGCCAGCTTCTGCCGCGAGCATGCGGTCTACCAGCTGTTCCTTGCTCATCTCAAGGCTGAACAGCAGTACAGGCTGGGAAGATTTGACCGCGACATTATGCGCCAGGTTCAAAGCAAGGGCAGTCTTTCCCATGCTCGGTCTTGCGGCCAGTACGAACAAATCGCTCTTTTGGAACCCTGCCAGGATGTTGTCCAGGTCTTTGAAGCCTGTCGGTATACCCCTGATGGTTCCCTTGTCCTTATGAAGTTCGTCCAGTCTTTCGAAGCTTTCAGCCAGTATGTTGTCCAAGCTTATCAAATCCTGTTTGACGTGTTTTTTGCTGACGTCGAAAAGTCTGCTTTCCGCCGTTTCCAAAAGCTCCTGGACCGGTTTGTCCTCGTCGAAGCCCATTTCAATGATGTCCTGGCTGGCTTTTATTATTCTTCTGCGCATAGCTTTGGCGGAAACTATCTTGGCGTACTCCAGGACATGGGCCGCAGAAGGAACGAAATTCGTTAACTCAGTCAGATATTGCGAACCGCCTACGGCGGACAAAAGTTCCATACTCTTCAGCTTGTTAGAGAGAGTCAATACATCTATCGGGCTATGGTCGTTATAGAGTGTTCTTACAGCTTTATATATATGGGCGTGTTTTTCCTCGTAGAAATCTTCTTCGCCTATCTCATCGGCAATCTTCACGATGGCATCGCTGTCAATCAATATAGAACCTAGCAAACTAGCCTCGGCATCTATATTCTGGGGCGGTACTTTAGGTTGCTCGGATTTTGCCATAACTGTCCTATGATTCTAGCACTTCGCTAGGCCCGAAAATATTGCTAATGTTTTTGACGGTTTCCTTGGGTTCTTCGCCGTTTTTGCCGGCTTTTTCCTTTATGAACAGCTTTACTTCTTTTATTTTGCCGTTATCGGACTTAACCTTTTGTACTATCAGGCGTAGATTTTTTTCATTGCTTACTTGCTTGTAGTGGAACGGGAATTTGAAATAAAGCTCTAATGTCGTGCCTGTAATCTTCACCTCTGCCATCCTGGCTATGGCATAAAGGCTGTTGTTTTCATTTTTCAGCTCGCTCAGCACGGATTCCCAGAAATCTCCGTCTGCGGGCCTAGTCGTAGAACTTTCCCTGACAGGTTCGGGCGGATTTTCTTCTTTAACGTCTTTTTCTTTTTCCTGCCTGGGCTTAGCCTTGTTTACAACCGCTGGCTTCTCCTCCGTTGCCGGAAAGCCAGAGAACAAAGCTATTTCCAGAGCTATGCGCGTATTTGAGTATTCGTTGATTTTCAGCAGACTGTCTATAAGCTTAAGCAAGGATTGTCTATCAAGCGTAGAACCTGTTTCACCCAGCAGGCAACTGCGTAGATAAGCTATAAGCTGTTTCGCTATCTGGCTGTCGGTGGCGCCTGAATGCCTGAGCTTGTCCAGGCTGTCCATCATGTCTTTTGCGGCGGATGATTCCACATGTTTGATAAGAGCTCCGATTTCTTTTGCCGGGCTTATACCCAAAACTCTGGCTACATAGCCGGCAGTGATGGTTTTTTTACTGTTTCTGAACTGATCCAAAAGCGATATGCCGTCGCGGAAACTTCCTTCGGAATTTTCAGCTATGATTTCTAGAGCGGAATCTTCTATGTCGATGGACTCTTTCTTGGCTATCTTTTTAAGGTGTTCCGCTATCGCCTCCGGGCGGATGGTAGAAAAGGCGAATCTGACACAGCGGCTGGCGATAGTATCCGGCACCTTATGGAAGTCCGTGGTAGCCAGGATGAATATGGCGTGTTGGGGAGGTTCTTCCAGAGTCTTGAGAAGAGCGTTGAAAGCCTCTCTTGTAAGCATGTGGACCTCATCGATGATATAGACCTTGTATTTGAGCAAAGAAGGCGTAATCCCTATCTTTTCTCTAAGCTCGCGTATCTCGTCTATCCTGCGGTTGGAGGCGGCGTCTATCTCGATGATGTCGCTATATGTTTTGTCATCTGAATAATCTATGCCGTTGACCATATATGCAAAAAGTCGGGCTACCGATGTTTTTCCTACTCCTCTCGGGCCTGTCAGGAGATAAGCGTGCGAGAAGGTTTCATTTTTTATCGAATTTACCAGAGTTGTAGTTATATGTTCCTGCCCGACGACATCATCAAAAGACCGGGAGCGGTATTTCCTATATAAAGCACCAGACGACATATAGATATATTATACGCGTTTTTACCTGTTTTTAGCTATAAATAAGCCTAAAGAGCGGCTTCCAGGGCGGCCCACTCGGTATCTTTGTCATCCTGTGGTACGTTTACGCTGACTTGATCGCCGGGTTTCGCTTTGAAATAGGTGACGCTGGCTAGCAGTACCCTGTATTTCTTATCACCCACTTTAACAAAGTAATGTCCATCTTCCAGATCTAGTTTACCTACTATCTGTTTGCGGGGTATAGGGCCTATCTGCTTGTAAAGGAAGGTTCCGTCATCAGAAATAGTCAGCTTGAGTATATCGCCCTGAACCAGCTTGGATTTGCTGGCATAGTTAGCCGGGACGGGATAGGTCTTGCCGTCACTGCCAACCATATTCTGGCCGTCGAATACGCCCTCTATGACTTTACCGATGTTTTCCTCGACTGCGGCATGGGTCGCTTCAACATCATCACCGAGCAAACTCAAAATTAGCTCTTTAGCGGCCGCCAGGCTTGTTTCAGCCTCGGCTATCAATGAGCGTAATCGTTTAACTTGCTTATCAGGTACGTCTGCCATTTTCTTTCCCGTTTGTTTTCTTAAAACCCCTATTTGTTCTTAAGTTTTTAGTCCCGCTTACACTGTGGCTACATTAGCACCTTTAGACCACATAAGTCAAAGTGTCAATACCTTATAGCTGTGGAAAAGCAAGCGGGACGTTCTTTAGTGTGTTTATTTAAGAAAGCTCGACTGTAGCGCCAGCCTCTTCAAGAGTCTTCTTGGCCGCTTCGGCTTCGTCCTTTGGAACTTTCTCTTTGATTACCTTAGGCGCGCCGTCAACCAATGCTTTGGCTTCGCCCAGGCCCAGGCCGGTTATGTCTTTGACGGCTTTGATGACGGCTACTTTCTGGCCGCCTGCATCCTTAAGGTTGATGTCATATTCATTCTTGGCTTCTTCTGCAGGAGCGTCTTCAGCTCCGCCACCTGCCGGTGCTACTGCAACTGCGGCCGGTGCGGCGGCACTCACGCCCCAGTATTCTTCCAGGAATTTTACAAACTTGCTGATTTCAAGTGCGCTCATCTTGTCCAACTGCTTGGTTATGTCTGCGAACTCCTTAGGTACTTCTACCTTTTTGTCTTCTTGTTTTTCTTCGGTCTTTACCTGTTCTTCTGCCATTTTCTTCTCCTTAATAATTTATTAACTTAAACTTTCACTTCTGGCGTTAAGTACGTTCAACACACCTC
>DASSOT010000062.1:0-29015 GCA_035700225.1 Saccharimonadales bacterium (SeqCode) | reverse complement strand
CGAATATCATTATGATACTGAGCACTATGAAAATCCCCAGTTCCAGGATATTTCCTACCAGATTCAGATCAAAGATGGTCATAGCGACCAAAAACATTATGGTTATGGACAAAAGCCCCACCGCGGTCTGCGAAAGCACGTTGGCTATGAAATACTGCCACACCTTGAGCGGCGTGGTCTTAAGCCTGCGCAAAATCCCCTGTTTCTTGAGCTCCGGAAACACGTTGACCGGGCCGAATATACCCAGGCCGATTATGGAAAAACCTATCAGACCGGCGAAAGTATAGTCGAATCTTTTCAGGCTCTGTTCATTGCTCTGCTCGCTTTTTACGCTGAAAGGCGTCTTATTCTTTACCAGCCTGGCGTTTATTCCACTGAACTGTTCCTGCAGTACGGAGCTCAGCGTCTGGCCTGCCTGTTCGGAATTCTGCGTATAGATGATCTTGGCTTCGCCCGTAGGATATTTGCCGTTCTTAACCGTTCCGAAATCTGCCGGCAGGATTATTGCCGCGTCAAGCTGGCTCCGGCGCATCTTTTCCTTTGCCTTTTCCAGAGTATCCGCCTGTTTGTCCACCTTCAGTACGCTTTCATTATTAGCCTCTTCGGCGAACTGCTTGGCGAACTTGCTGTCGGATTGATTTATCAATGCCACCCTGAATGATACGCTGTTGTCCTTGCTGAAGATACCTCCGAATATGAACAGAAAAATCAAGGGAAAAAGTATTATGAAGAATATGGCCGTCTTGTCTCGGAAGGACCTTTTTACGGCTATCTTCGCAAAAACGAATACGGGCATCAGTGATTTAGGCATCAGTCTCTCAGCTCCTTTCCGGTAAGGTTGATAAATACGTCTTCCAGGTTCGCCTGCTCCACGTGACGGGTTTTCTTAAATCCGCTTTTCAGAAGTTTCTTTATAAGGTTTTCGGGCGTATCCATGGCTATTATCTCGCCCTTGTCCATTATCGCTACACGGTCGCACAACTCTTCCGCCTCTTCCATATAGTGGGTAGTGAGGATGATGGTCACGCCCTTCGCGCGCGTCTTGCGCACCAAATCCCAAAGATGATGCCGCGCCTGCGGGTCCAGACCGGTCGTGGGCTCATCCATGAAAAAAACCCGAGGTCCGTGTACCAGCGATGCGGCTATTGAGAAGCGCTGTTTCTGGCCGCCGGAAAGATTCTCAAAATAAGTGCCGGCTTCTTCTTCCAGGCTGACTTCTTTGAGCAATGCATGAGCGTCGACTTTTTCGCCGTATATCGAAGCCAGTTGCTCCAGATGTTCCTTGAGCTTTACCTTATCCATGAAGGCCGGGGTCTGCTGTTGTACACCGATGATGTTCTTTACGGCCTGCGGATCTTTCTGCACGTCTATACCGTCGACCTTGACGCGGCCGGAGTCTATATCGCGGATGGTTTCTATCATTTCCAGCGTGGTGGTCTTACCTGCCCCGTTCGGGCCGAGTATGCCAAAGACTTCGCCCTTTTTTACGGCAAAGCTGATACCCTTCACTACTTTTTTGCTGTAGCTTTTGGTAAGTTCAGTAACCTCTACGATATTGGCGGGCATGAAAATAGTTTAACAGGATGGAAGTTTTTTTATAAAATTAAACGCCCCGCGAGAGGCGGGGCGCATGTTCAAGTATGGCGATACTTAGCCGCGCTTGACGGTAAGGAAACCGTTGCGTGGGTTTTCGTTTACACTCATACCGCTTGGCAATTCTGCCGCAGTATCAGGGCGCTCATCTTTGCTGAAGTAGTAAATTGTCTGCTTCTTGCCGCCGCGAAGTGTTACGTCCTTTGAGTTTAGATAGTATGTTACACCCTTGCTGTTAGTGTGCTTATATGCCATCTTTTACATCTCCCTCTGTTAGATTAAATGGTACCCCTACCATACTCCGAGGTGTTTTCCCTTGT
Organism: Saccharimonadales bacterium (SeqCode); assembly: GCA_035700225.1. Taxonomy (GTDB): domain Bacteria; phylum Patescibacteriota; class Saccharimonadia; order Saccharimonadales; family 2-12-FULL-41-12; genus JANWLD01. Next base: position 27,102 of record DASSOT010000062.1, on the reverse strand, counting down.
CAACCCCAAAATATGCCTGTGGCATATTTTGTAGCCACGAGGGAACCGTCATCCGTGATAAGCAATATCAGCCTTAGCGCGCCAGCCACACAGAACAGGGGAACCTTTTTGTAGACACGAGCGGAGCGTCCTTAAGGTGTTGCTCCACCGTAGCTTTTAGCGGACATCCAGGATGCCATAGCTTTGAACAGTTTAATCTTGCAAAAGAAGACGCTTATGCATTACACTAGTTAAAGTAGTTTACAAAACAGGGGTAATAAATAGATGGATCTTACAAATCGTGGCTCTCAACCACCGCAAACAAACAATTTTAATACGCCGCTCGCACATGCACCGGGTCCAAAAAAACCGGGACGGTTGCACAGGATAAGAAACCACAGATTACTTAACGCGACTTATCTGACCCTGCTATTTTCCCTAACTATCCTGATAGTAGGGGTGGTTCTTTTAATTTTCCTTTTTGACGGTGGCAAAAAAGAAGAAAAACTTGTAGATACGGGCAAGTATCAGGCGGTTTTCTTGAACGGCGGCCAGGTTTACTTTGGCAAAGTAGCCGACATCAACTCCAGCTATCTATCTTTGGTAAACATATACTACTTGACGCCCAACCAGGCGGTTCAAACCGATAATAAGTCCAGTAACAACAACTTCACTATCAGAAAACTCGGTTGTGAATTACACAGGCCGCAGGACGCTATGGTCATAAGCCGCGACCAGATTATTTTCTGGGAGAACCTCAAGGATGATGACAGCCAGAACACCGTCCCGGGCGCCATCAAGGAACTTGCTAAACAACCTCAGAATTGTGACCAACAATCTCAGTCAAACACCAGCAATAGCCCGTCTACTTCGAGCACTCCGACAACCGACAACGGCTCATCAGGTTCTAACAGTACCGACACCACCAGCGGCCAATAAACTCCTAGTCCAACTGCGATCGATACCACAGCCCTATTAAGTACCTGGCAATCAGGGCTGAGAAGAATACCAGCGATAAAAGCAATGATGTACCCGCCAAATCAGGCGACCAGCTAGGGCTGATGAAATCAAACTTATATAGGTCGCTTGGGACTGTCTTTTCCTTCGTGGAGTGTTTCTTTATGTACTCCGCGATACATACCACTCGCGGGCTGTTATATCCGCTGGCAGGGTATTTCTGCCCGCAGATTTGTTTACCACGCGCTTTTACCCCCTCATTTATTTGAGCCACTCTCTCTTTTTCGGCCTTGGCTAGCCTCTCATAACGGTATTTGAGCTGGATGGGTGGTTTTATAGAAACATTGCCGCTGGAAAGGTCTGTGTTCATATGACCGTAAACGAACTCGCGCAGGTTTCTTAGAGCCTTCTCAACATCGCCGTTCTGCTCATCGGCAGTAGCCACGGCTGTCCTCAGCTCAACCATCCGCGAGTAGTTGTGCCTCAAACCGAAAATGCCCACGATAAGAAAAAATACCGCTGTGGCAAGCAAGTACTTGGATTTGATTTTCTTCAACCGCTTGTAATCGTGGTTCAGTTTCCTTTTTCTGTTCATGGTTATGATTATTATATCTTAGGTAACAGTTTCCGGCTGATAGCTCTTGGCTTTATACTAATTATGATGCATATATATTTTATCGGGATAGGCGGCACCGCCATCGGTCCGCTTGCGCTAATAGCAAAGCAGGCCGGCTATGCCGTTTCCGGTTCGGACAAGCAGGGTTCCGCCTACATCGAATATTTGAAAAGCCAGGGCATAGATGATATTTACATAGGCTCGGACGAAAACCATATATCAGGCCTGCACAAGAAAACACCTATAGATATGATCGTTTATTCCTCGGCCGTATCCATAGAGAATCCGGACCATCCTCAGATACTTTTCGGCAAGGCAAACGGCATAAAGACAGCGAAACGCGACGAACTTCTGAACAAAATAATACAAGAAAACAATCTGAAGCTGATAGCGGTCGCGGGAACTCATGGCAAGACGACCACCACTGCCATGTTAGTCTGGCTGTTCAAACAGATGGATATACCTTGCTCATACTCTGTAGGTGCAAAGATATCCTATGGCGATATGGGGCACTTCGACAAATCAAGCGGATACTTCATCTACGAATGCGATGAGTTCGACCGCAACTTTCTTGCCTTTCATCCGCATATAAGCGTTATAACCGGAATCGATTATGACCATCAGGAACAGTACCCCTCGTTGCAGAGCTACCAGGAGGCCTTCCGCCAGTTTCTACGCCAATCAAAGACAAAAATAGTCTGGCAAAAAGATATTGATGAAAGCCATCTTGAAAGTGATGACAGCTATGTTATTTTGGAAGAAAACTCCGGCTTGCTTAACACGTTAAGCTTGCCGGGCAATGTAAACAGGCGCGATGCCCTGCAGACGATAACAGCCGTCGGCCAGGTATCTGAAAAATCCGAAGAAACCATGGTCAAAGCTATGAATGATTTCCCCGGTGTTTCCCGGAGATTTGAGAAGATTGCCGACAACCTTTATTCGGACTATGCGCATACCATACCGAAAATAAAAGGCTGTCTCCAGCTTGCTGATGAAGTTACCGATGCGGCGGTCATAATCTATGAGCCTCTGACCAACAGACGCCAATACTACATCCGGGATGAATATAAGAATTTGTTCAAAGGCGTAAAGAAACTCTACTGGGTGCCGAGCTATCTGGCCCGCGAGGACCCATCGCAAAAAGTCATAACACCGCAGGAGTTCGTTGACAGCATAGACGAACCTGCTGACAAGCAACCTGCGGCACTGGACGACAATCTACGCGATGCTATAAAGAAACATCTTGAAGCCGGCGACACCGTGGTCTGCCTTTCCGGCGGCGGGGGCGGTAGCTTGGACGAATGGCTCCGCAAAAACTTCAAACCTCAGTGAACCCTATCTACGCATCACAGTGATGATGAATCACAGTGATGATTTATTTCTGTTTGATGCCAAGAAGCCAGCGGAGTCAGGTGCTCCGCAACTGAGCAGGCTGGCTGGCAGAAATAAATCAACGATTGTCGCCGGAGCCACCTATCACACCGCGCTGTTTCCTGCTCTTCAATTTCGCCAGATTAGCCCCGGCTATATCCCCAAAAGAAAGCCCCAGTTGTTGTGCTAAAACTGCAAGATACCATAGTACGTCGCCGATTTCCTTGCCAAGTTCCGCCCTGTCCTCTTCGCTCACGATTCCATTCTTATCACGGATAATTTTTTTGAATTTCTCGGCTATCTCGCCGGACTCGCCGACTACTCCAAGAACCCAGTGCATCATGTCCCTAAATTCGTCATCATTAAATTTCGCAGTGGTCAAAGCCTGCTGTTGATATTCGTCAAATTTCATTTCTCTATCCTTCCTGATTCATCTATCTTAACAGCTCCTTCGCGTAGAACTTCTATGGCATCGTCTACTATGCGTATCAATGTTGACGGCTCGCCTTCCCGTCTTCCTCCATCCATATAGCAGTCAACTTTATTACCAAAATAATCTTTGGCTTCATCGATATCTTTTGCAGTAGGTTCGCCCGGAAGATTCGCACTGGATGTGAGCAAAGGTCCTGTCTTATCCAGTATGATGCTCAGTCTTTCATCCGCAGGTATCCTGAACGCCTGCCTGCCGGTTCCCTGGTTTAGATAGTTCAAATCGTGTGGTATCTCAACACTTATCGCCCCCGGCCAAAATTGTTGCACCGCTGAAAGATACCTGCGTTTTATACCTAATTCCACCAGCTGTTCTATGGACGAGGCTATGACTGTACCCGGCTTGCTTTGTCTGGATTTCAGGCCATACAAACGCTCGACCGCCTCTTTATCGCCGGCTCTGCAAACCATCCCATAGACCGTATCCGTAGGTATTATAGCTACGCCGCCTTCTTTCAATGCCCTTATACATGCATCCGGGTCCATAAGTTTCAATTATAACCGGTTCAGCCCGCGTTTTCGGAAAGTATAGCGACTACCGCCAGAAAAACCAGCAGGATGATGGAGAGGATTATGGGTATTATATGGTTCGCTGAGCTTGAATGTTTAGTTGTTTGCCGGTTGTCAAAATCAGGCGGTTGTTGGTCTTGCGGGGTTGGTTGCGAATTAACATTACTCTCCGGCAATGGCTCTTGGTTTGGCGGAGCTGTTTCTTCTGCCTGCTGTGGAGGCGCCGGTTGAGGCTTGTTATCTTCTTGCATGTTATCCGGATCCTTTGTCCAGTTAACCTACGAAAATTGTAGCACAATCCGCTCACGCTTATCCTTACACCTTGATAATGATATGGAAAGAAGTATGAATTAAATTCATACTTCTTGATTCAATAATGGGAGGAGAGCAGTGAGCGGTAGCGAACGATGAGAGGAGGAGTCACCTCCTCTCATAAGCTTTGGCGTTAATAATAGTACCAGCGGTCAAGGCCGGCAGTATTGGTAACATCCCTGATTTTCTTGGGCTTGCCGCCGCTGATGCTGATGACATAATCAGCCGTTTCGGCGCTGGTCGATACACGGTAGACCAAATGCTGGTCGTCCAGCCAGCTTACCGGGTTCGACAATCCGCTTTGTGTGTAAAGAACGTTATCCTGGCCGGCTGAAATATCGTAGATTATCAGGACGCCCTTGCCGTCCCTTTCGTCGACCCAAGCGGCCTTTTTCCCGTCCGGACTCTCGGTATAAAGCCTTGATTTCTGGCTCGGTGGCGGCGAATTCAGGGCGTTGAATGACCCGGAAACTGTATCGTATTCATACCAGTCCTGCTCTTCGCCGACAGCTACATCGAGTTTGTCGTATGTGGTGCGAAAGATGCTCCAGGCCTCGTCTCCGGAAATTGATTTTTTGCCGCTTCCGTCCGGATTGATGCTGAAGAAGCCTTTCTTTGATGACTTATAGGCCGAAGGTGCGTAATATACCGCGCCTTTGACGGCGATAAGGTCGTTGAAATAATTGGCCTTTGTCAAAACCTTCTGCTCTTTGCTCTGAACATCATAGGCTATAATCTGCTGTCGGCTGGAGCTGTCGTCAGCCTCGTTGGGAACAATCCTGGCATAGACGAGCTTGCCACCGATGAATCCTATAGGCTGTATCCTTTCCGAATAATCAACAGTCTTTACGCTATTATCTCCCAAATCTATCAACATAAGATCGCTTAACACCGTGCCGTCATCGCTGTGTTTATCGCCCCTGGTTGAAACATAAGCTATCAGATTGCTGTTTCCGTCCGGCAGTATGAATATACCATCCTCGCTTTCTTCGCCGGTGCCCTCTAAGACCACTTGTTCATTTTTACCGTCAGCGTCTATTTTATAAAGGTCGTATTTGCCGCTTCTTTTCGATACGAAAGCATGTTTTTTGTCGGGAACCAGCTTTATTAGATGGGACTGTTTATCGCCGACTTTGAGGTTCAGCTTGGCTTCACGATAACCCTTGGCGTTGATATGTACCGTGACGTCGGATTCGTCCTGGTCGGCCACGACCAGTATTATCTCTCCTTTTTTGTCAGCCCTGGCACTGGCATCGCCGCTTACGGCTTCCGCGGATGTAACCGCCTTGCCCGACACGTAATCGACTATTTCGAATTTATAACGGCTACCCACGGCGGTCATGCCTACGTCTCCCAAAGGATTACTCCCCCAACCCACGACTATATCGCGGTTGATGTCGGCGAAGGCGGGTTTTTTGACGGAAAGAATCTGCTCGCCCAGCTTTATCTGCTCCAGCTTCACATTGCCTGCTTTGTCAGTCTTGGCGGTCAAGTCGTCTATGGAAACTTCGACGTTTTTCAAAGGTTGCCTGGTCTTGTCGTCAACCACCCTTAATGACAGCGAGGCTCTGACACCGGCCGCGTTTAAGATAAAATAGCGCGATTGCGGCATCACAGCGCCGGCAATTACGGCTGAAAGCAAGATAAGCAAGGTCATCCACCTTGTCCATTTGTTCCTCCAGAAGGCTCCGATACCGCCTTTCAAACGGCTGAAGAAGCCCCTGTCTATCTCGGCCGTGCCTTCGGCCAGCAATTCAGCTTTGGCGTCCTCCATGGCCAGCATCCTGTCGGATTCTTTCTGCACGATGTCGTCCACTGCCCTGCCCGTCGCCGGGTCATCGCCCAACTGTTTGGAGGCGCGGGGTTCCGGCGCGGAATCCTCGACAGTACCGGGAGTTTCTTGCACAGTTTCAGCCTCGTTTTCCCCGGTTTTATCGCCGGCTTCGGGCTTCTTTACCTGCGGCGGTTCATCTGCATATTTATCTCCGAAATCAGGGAGTTTTTCCCCTGGAAGTAAAGGAGCTCCAGACGCGGAAGAACCGTTTTTTTCACTTGTGCCGTTATCAACCGGTTCGTTCTTTTTGGACCCCTCATTCATCATCTCGTCCACCTTGGCCTCTATCTTTGGGTCCACGTCGCGCAAGGGTCCTTGCTGTCTTCTTTCGTCGGGCTTGTCGGAATCCACCATTTTTATCTCTTATTTAATCTTATAATTATATCAAACCGCTAAAGTTTTTAAGCTTAATCGCCCCTTCTTAATCTTTTCAGCCAGCGCCAGAAGGCGTAGACTGCTCCGCTTAGTGCACCGTAAAACACGTATTTCCAGGCGCTTGGGCCTTGGCTGGCTGACTGCCGGTTACCGGCCGGCCGCCTGCTATTCTGCGCTTCTTTCACTTCTTTCAGGTTGTCTATATACTGTTGCGTTTTTGGGCTGATACCGTCGGTAGTTTGTGCGCTCGCCGACAGTTGAAAACCGCCTATCATACCAGCCAGTATGAAAAGCGATATTACCACCCGCTTCATAGCGGCTAGGGACTCAGACGATTAATGTCGCGGGGGAATAACGTCGCTTCTTTGACGCTGTTCAGATTCAGTATTTTTTCAACCGTCCGCTCCAGCCCCCAGCCCCATCCGCCATGCGGCGGCATACCGTACTTATAAACGCTTAGAAGCGGAGCATAACCGGGACTTTTGGGGTCGCCGCCCATGGCTTTCAACTGCTTGATAAGGCGGTCATAACGATGTTCGCGCATGCTCAAGGTCGCTATCTCCACACCGCGGAAGAGCAGGTCGGCACGGTCCGCCAGCTCCGGGTTCTCTTCGTTCGCCCGGTGATAAAACTTGAAAGTCTTGCTACGAGCCGACCAGCCAGTGATAAAGACCGCTTCACTGCCTTTGTTCTTCTTGGCGTATTCGCATATCCAGCGTTCTTCGGCAGGTGCCAAGTCATCCTCTTCCGTGTGGTCTTCTTTCGTAGCCTTGGCAAACATCTCGTGTACTTCACTTATGGTGAAGCGCGGTATATCCCCGGCCTTGTCGGGCAGGGTAAAGTTCTGGACATTCCACATCTTCAGCTCGCCCGCGCAATCTTTCTGTACTTTTTGGATGACGTAAATCAGGCATTCACCGGCAAATCCGAGCAACTGCTCGAAGTCGATGAAGCCTATCTCGGCATCTACGGTTATGTACTCGGTCATATGACGCGTCGTCGCGCTCGGTTCGGCGCGGTATGTCGGATTGGTTTCAAAGACACGCTCAAAAACCCCGACCATCATCTGCTTATAAAATTGCGCGCTTTGGGCCAGCGTTGCCGTCTTGCCGAAATAATCCAGCTTGAAGACTTCGGCCCCGCCCTCGGTAGCTTCAGCCAGCAGTTTCGGGCTGTTCATCTCCGTGAAATCATTCTGGGCGAAGTATTCGCGAAAGGCTTCCAGCACTTTTGCCTGTACGTTGAAAATCCCTTTTTCGCGCAGGTTTCGTAGGCCTATAGGGCGGTGTTCGAAAAGCGTGTCCAGATGTTCGGACTTATGATTCAATGGCTTGTCGATTTCAATAGGCGGCTCGTCAGTCACCGGAATCTCTATGGTTATCTCAGGCTCGTGGATTTCCGCGCCGTTGGGCGCTCTTTCATCCTCAACTACGCCCCCTTTGACAGTTAGGACCGTGCCAATCTGCATGCCCCGAAGTTTTTCGACCTCGTCCTTGTCTTCAACCAATACCTGTACCAGACCTCTGCGGTCACGCACGTTTATAAAGTTAAGACCGCCGAGCATTCTTTTCTTGTGCAACCAGCCCCGTATAGTTACCGTCTTTTTTGCGTATTTCGCTACATCGGTGCTTAAAACTCTGTTCATTAGAAGGCTACTATAACACGACTACCACTGTTAATCCAATTTTGAGCAAGACAAGTTTATTGACTTTGTGCATATTTTTTGGTATAGTATATATGAATGATAAAAACAAAAATTGCAAAAAATCCGATACTCATATTTTCCTGCTTTTGCCTCGCAGGCGGTTTTGTTTTATGGGCGTTATCAAGCGGTACTTCTGTCATGCCGGGAAACCCGGGTCAGGCTCCTCCTTCGCTTGCAGGTAGCCGGGTTGCAGGCAAGGCGGATGCGCCGGCAAGGACGCCGCAAAGCCAAGGCGGCGGCGACAGCTACGACGCGTCTACTACTACGGTAGAACGGACTAAAAATTCCATATTCGCCGGTGTTACTTCAATCAACAAAGAGGAAAAGACTTTCGTCTGGAACGGCAAGACTTATCCGCTCAGGACATATAAGCCCCTCGCCCTGCCGAACGATGCCTACGCCAATCAGTGGTGGGTCAGCACGACCGCGATGCAAAACGCGTGGGCAGTTCCGGCCGGACCGAACCAGATAAAGACAGCAATCATCGACACCGGTTTCGCGCTGAAGCATCAGGAATTTTCCGGGCGATGGGCGACCAACTCGGCCGAACAGGGGACGGTCAGCCAGGAAAACCCTTCTAGACTCAATTGTAGCGACCGTTCCCTATCCCTGAATAAATCATGCAACCTTATAGATGACGACGAGGACGGCATAGTAGATAACGAATCCGGTGCCACAAGCTATGAGAATCCTTCGCGCCTCAACTGCACCGACCAAAGCAAGACGCTGGACAAATCATGCAATATGGTTGATGACGACAGCAACGGGTACGTTGACGATTGGCGGGGCTGGGATTTCATAAACTGGGACAATTCGCCTCAAGCCGGAGAAGTAAACCCTGATGGTAGCGGTACGCACCATGGCACCATGACCGCCGGGGTATTGGGCGCGACAGGCAACAACAGCGTAGGTATAGCCGGGGTTAACTGGAATACGCAGATATTACCCATACAGGCCCTTAATGACGACGAGTACGGCGACAGTCTGACTGTCGGTGAATCCGTTTATTACGCCGTGGACCAGGGTGCCGACATCATCAGCATCAGCCTGGGTTCATCTGCCAGCGATCCATTCATGAGGGACGCCATCTTATATGCGTTGGCGCATGATGTGATAGTCGTTGCCGCCAGCGGCAATGATGGTTGTGACTGCATATCCTACCCGGCCAACTACCCGGAGGTTGTCGCCGTAGGAGCATCTGATTCCACGGGCCAGGTATCGAGCTTTAGCAACTACGGCGCCAATCTGGATATAACCGCTCCGGGAGAAGACATGACCGTACCATACTGGACTAAGGCCAACGGCACGTCATCTTATGCCAGCGGTGCGGCTGGAACCTCGTTCTCCACACCTTTCGTAGCCGGCCTGTTGGGGCTGATGAAAAGCTATCAACCCGATGCGACGTGGGACGAGTTAACCGGAGTATTGTTTGAAAATTCAGACCGGCGCAGTCTCACGGCCGCAGGTCCGCGCAGTAATTCCTTCGGGTTCGGTTTCGTAAAGTCGGACAAAGCTCTGAACCGGGCTTACCAGCCTTTCCAACCTGCCGTAACCTATGATTTTTCTGGAACCATCTTGGGAAGCGAGCGCATAAAGGCCTGTGACAGCGGTGTGCTTCCCGGCAGTTTCATATACCAGCTGTCCAAAAACGGGTCGATAAAATTCACAATCAACCAATACGAAAAGCGCAAGGCCGAGAACAGCGGCTGGAGCTCAAGCAAACTTTTCGGAACGTGCGTAGGACTACCGACCGACCTGCCGGACAGCCTGCGTCTTATCAATCTTGCACAGGAAATACTCAACAGACAGCTGAAACAATAAGCCCGCTTTAGCCGGTGAGTTGCTTCAGCACATCTTCTATATAGATTGCGCCCAATAATTCCCCGTTGTCATTTTCGATGAATATCAGACCGGCTGATGATTCTATGAACCTATAAATAGACGCTCGCAAACTCTCATGTTCGTTTATTATTACCATCTGCGGTTTCAATGCGTCGGATGCCTTGCCTCCTGCTTTGAGCTCCGCCAGGTCATCCAGGCTTACGATGCCGACTACATTCCCCGACGCGTCTTCTATAGGAAAAAGTCTGCGCCCGGTTTCATGCAGTTCGCTCAACAATACCGGTCCCACCTTTTCATCGGCAGAAACGGAGTTAAGCTTGGCTAAGGGAACCATCAAGGCCTTGACTTTGCGCGTATTCAAACCGAGCCCGGCGAGAGACAGCCTGATATCAGCCCCGGTTTCTTCTCCGGCCAGCTTTTCCTGCTCTTCCAGCAATTCCTTCAACGCTTTTTTAGAAATCCGGCGCGGCGGGCGGACCCTTGATTCTATCTTTCTTATCAGGCGTTCGATTTTATCCACCGGTTCTTCGGCTTTTCGCAATAAATAAGCCAGGAGCGGGCTTGCCGCGCGGGCGATAAACGTGGCTACGGCGCTGTTTTTAGTGCTGGGAAGTATTACGAAGAAAAATATGAATCCGGTGAATATAACCAGGAATGCGGCCACCTTATCCAGCTCTGTCGCCGCTTCTATTGAAAACATGGCAAAAACGGCTATCAGTACGAATCCCAAAGTAAAACTTACGAAGTCCAAATGCTTGAATACTATGTGCAAACTGCGTGTGTCATCTACATCGGCAGACACGGACATCTGTTCGTAAGCTTTTTTCAGGACCGCACAGATCAGGCAGACCGCTAGCAATATGATTCCGGGCATATTTGTATTTTAGGCGCGTTTCGCGGGCGCGCCAAGTGGTATGATAGAAAAGATAATAATGGAGAAATTTTGTGAGTAAACAATTCTTAGCCGTCTTAGTGGTTGCAGTATTGGCCCTTTTCGGCATCTTTACGCTGACAAAGAAATCATCAAGCGATAACCAGTCCGGTAACGGCACGCAGGATAAATCCAGCCAGCTGAGCGAGCATAAGAAAGGTGCGGGGACAGCAGGAGTCACGCTTATTGAATATGGCGATTTCCAATGCCCTATATGCAAGCAGTACTATCCTATCGTACAGAAAGTCCAGGAAACTTACGGCGATAAGATAACCTTCCAGTTCCGCAACTTCCCGCTCACCCAACTGCACCCGCACGCGTTTGAAGCCGCCCGCGCCGCCGAGGCCGCAGGTTTACAGGGCAAGTTCTGGGAAATGTACGACCTTCTTTATCAGAATCAGGATACATGGGCCAAGTCTCCGTCTGCCGGTTCTATATTTGCCAGTTTCGCCGAGCAGTTAAGCTTGGACAAGGCCAAGTTTCAGGCTGATTCTTCCAGCGAGCAGGTAGCCAATATCATAAATGCCGACGTACGCGCCGCTCAGGATATCGGGGCCGGCGGCACGCCGACATTCGTCTTAAACGGCAAGAAACTGGATAAGAACCCTACCGACGTGGAAGGGTTCAAACAGCTCATCGACGCAGAAATAGCCAAGAACAACTAAGCGGTCAGTACATTACGAACCGACGCCACTTCGGCCGCCTGATATTGACGCGTACCTGCGACACACGCGAAGGCACGACTAAAACTTTTATAGGCATCTTCTTTTAAGAAACCTCCGTTTTGTTTGTTTGGTTTTTGTGTTTGCTTATTTGGCTCCACCAAATATCAAAACTGTAATATGTTTACAAAAAACGAGGCCGGTGTCAAGCTAATGCTTGCTTTCCAGGCTTCTTATCTTGTGCAATATCTCGTTGAGTTTTTCGGCGGAATGCCGGGCGCCGCTCTTTCTTATCTCATGTTCGAGCTGAACGGATTTGTGCAGGCGCTTCATAACTGCGCCCGCCGCTTGTTTTTCGTGCAGGTCGCGGAACTCTCTGTCCAATTGCGCCAGCTCGTCGTCGCTCAAATCTTCAAGGTCGACAAAAGCCGTGCGCGCCTGAGTAGCCCGGATAAGCTCGTCCAGTTTCAACTGCATCGCCTTGCTATCGCGGTTCTGGGTGTTCTGTATCAAAAAGACCATCAGGAACGTTACTATCGTAGTACCCGTGTTTATCACTAACTGCCAGGTGTCGGAATAACCGAACGCCGGGCCGGTAACCGCCCATAGCGCGACTATGAGTATGGCTCCGACGAATGCGTAAGCGGTTCCGGTAAGCGCCGAAATTTTCGCCGAAAAGGCTCTGAATACGTTTTTCATTTTAGAATTAGACCTTAATAAACCGGTTAAGTTTGCTACACTACTAATATTAGCGTGAAACCCGTCATATGAAAACAAAACCCATAAATACATTTATTCCTAAAAACGCCTCACTTGGTTTCAGAATAGTATTTCTTTTCGAGAATCTCGGCGCAGACTGCTCCGCAGGCTGGCAGGCGAAAGCGACAGGGTGTTTTTAGATGGATTCCGTATTCAGCCAACTAAGCCTGGTCATAATTGTAACCGCCGCCGTTTCCCTTTTTATGCGCGTAATCCGACAGCCTCTAATACTGGGCTATATACTGGCCGGCCTGCTGGTCGGGCCTTCGGTACTCGGACTGATACACTCCACCGAACTTTTTGAAGTTTTTTCCGAAATCGGCATCGCACTGCTTCTGTTCATCATCGGCCTGGGGATGAACGTCAGCGAGCTCAGGAAACTGGGCGGAGTCGTCGGATTCGTAGCGGCAATGACCTTTTTCATCATCACGCTGGTAGGTTTCGGAACCACATCCCTGCTGGGGTTCACAAAGACCGAGGCCTTGATAACGGGCTTGGCTTTGTTTTTCAGCAGTACGATTATAATCGTCAAGATTCTCTCGGATAAAAAAGAGCAGAACCGCCTGCACGGCCAGATAGCTATCGGCGTAATATTGCTTGATGACATCGTGGCGACATTCGCCCTTCTTTTCATAGTCGCCAACGAGCATGGCAATGATTTGCAGTTGAACGACATAGCGCTCCTGCTGGGAAAGGGCGTGCTTCTGCTGGCGTTTTTAGTGCTGTGCAGTACCAAGATTTTGCCGAAGGTTTCCCGCTATATGGCGGAGACTCAGGAGCTATTGTTCCTGTTCGCCATCAGCTGGGGTTTCGGCATAGCATCGCTCTTTAATATCTCAGGGTTCTCGATCGAGGTCGGCGCCCTGTTCGGCGGCGTAGCGCTGGCCTCCTCGCCGTATGTCCAGGAGATTGCCTCCAGGCTCAAACCGCTCAGGGATTTCTTCGTAGTTATCTTCTTCATAACCCTGGGTGAAAGCTTGCATGCTTCCAACCTGGTTTCGGCCCTGGTGCCGGCGGCGATACTTTCTATCATAGTTATAGTTCTAAAACCTATGGTAGTAACCGCTTCCATGGGCATAATGGGTTATACCAAAAGGGTAAGCTTCAAGACGGGCATCAACCTTTCCCAGATAAGCGAGTTCTCCATAGTCATGGTGGTCCTGGCTATCACCAGCGGCTTGGTCCGGGAGGAAATGGGCGCCATCATCACGCTTGTCGCCATCGTGACCATAGCTACCTCAACCTACCTTATGCAATACGACGACAAGCTGTTCACTTACTTCGACCGTATAAAACTGCACATGTTCGAAAAGGAAGTCACCTTCCGCGAAAGCAAACGCTCGACCGGATATCCGATAGTATTGCTGGGTTATCACCACGGCGGGCATGAGTTCGTACATATATTCCAGCAGATGAAACACCGCTTCCTGGTGGTGGATTATGACCCGGAGATAATAGACCTCATGCAACACCAGAAAATCGATTATCTATACGGCGACGTAACCGACACCGAGCTTCTGGACGAGGCCGAGATAGGCAAAGCCAAGCTGATAGTCTCGACCATCTCGGACCACAGCACCAACGTATTTTTGGTGAATCTTCTGGAAAAGCTCAACCCGGGCGCGGTCTTCATCTGCCACGCCGACAACATACATCAGGCTACCGAGCTTTACGATTTAGGCGCCAGCTATGTCATGATTCCGCACTATATAGGTAGTGAGAAAATCGGCGCGTTCATCAAGCGCGTGGGCCTGAAGAAAACTGAATTCAAGAAATTCCGCGACCGGCACCTGATGCATCTTGAAACCCATTCGCCGATGCAATAGCTTTTAGTAAATCTTGTTTTTTGTGCAATAATCCAGGACTTTCTTTGCCAGCCCTGCTTCATTATTTCCCCGCTTTAATTCTTCGCGCACTTTCAATGATGAAATTTTTGAGTAAGCGCTGTTTTGGCCGCGTTTGGCGACAACCAGCTCTACGCCTCTTAAAAGCTCTTCTGCGTCTTGCCATTCATCGATATGCTCTGCGACATCATCGCCCAAGAGCAAAAAAATGCTTGCTGTCGGATTAGCGCTTTTTATCGCCGGCAGGTTGGAGCTTATCGGAAAGGACTCGTTTCTGCCTTCGTATATTTCGGCTTGGGGAATATCTTCTAACGCCAATTCGGCCATTTTTATGCGGTCTTCATAGCTGGCCAGGCATTGTTTGTAACGAGGATTTTTTTCGACAAGTATGAACATCTTGTCCAATCCATGCTTGTCTATGGTCTGTTTTACAAAGTTGGTATGGCCCAGATGTATCGGGTCGAAAACTCCGGCGAATACTCCTATGTGTTTCATGCGATTTTCGCGTATAACCGGTCATTTCCGTAAGTGTATCTGCAGTTGCCGAGTTTCGCTACCCGGTCACAGCAACAGCAGGGCCACCAACTACTGCCGCCGCCCTTACTGCTTTTCGCTTTCGCCTCCTTTGAGATTTCCGAGCCGGTAGCCGTCTTGCCGACCTTTACCGACACAGGAGGCTCTAGTTCGCCTGTTTCTCCAACCGCCACTTCGCCCATTGCCCTGTCTATAGGTATGACTTCGGCCAGCTCTTCGGTATGTTCCGGAGCTTCTTCCGCGCCTGGTTCTGCTTGTTGTTCCAGATTTTCAGCAGGCGCCCGCAACTTGAATTCTAAGATTTCTGCTGACATGGAATTACATCTTTATTATAACAATTATCCGCAATGGCCCTTTATACAGCCCTTGCACCAGTTTTTTACGCCCACCTTCGTCCTCTTGTTGCAGTTGACACAGGTACCTCTGGCAGGCTTGTCCGTTCCCGCCCAAGCGTTTTCTTTGCTGACTGCCGCTGATTCGGCAATCTCTCCGCCAAAAATTTTTAACAAAGCCGCCGGGCAGGAACCGCCTTTGGCTGTTGCCCGGGCAACCTGCATGAATGCCTGCGCTTCATGATGCTCGCCCAATCGCGACAGCTCGCGGGCGCGGATGAGGTTTTGCGCGCTTTCTTCGCCAAAGACTTCCGGCTCTATCGACAAGTCGCTGAAGGCTCTATCGACCAGCTTTTGTTCGACCAGTTTGGAAAGCCGGCGGGTTGCGAGCATGTTTGCCTCAGATAGCTCTCTGCCTGTTATCAGCTTGTCTTTTTCAGCGATAAGCTCTTTGCGTACTGAAGCTACGTCTTCATCAAATCGCACAGCTCTTTGTTCGCAGAATTCTTTGTACTCCCCATAATCCTGCTTGGGGACGTCACGCCCGAAAAAGGTTCCTTCATCCTCTTCCATTATCCGCACTATGTCGACGACTCCGTCTTTTATGTATTTCTTCGGAATCATCATTCCATCGTTCAGAATCTCCGGAACGCTCATGCCTTCGTAGCTGTGGCCGAAGAGGCGCGCGAAACGTTCGACCATCCTTCTGTCGTGTCTTTCCCCGCCTTTTTCTTTAACGCCGGCGACCATGGCGACTTCGTCGAACAACTGGCCGTTTTCACTATAGGCCGCTTGCACCGACATGGATTTGGTAGAAGAAAAGAAGTTCAGCTCGTCCAATTTTTCGTCCGGCACGTCTTCGGCGCACATGGAAAAACGTACATAAATGTTATCTTCAAGCAGGCCGGCATCATACAGGCGTTTCATGCGGGGCACGTTGTTCGCCTCGGCTTCCGTTCTTGGCCTTATGACAGGGTCGTCGGAAGCGAGCTGATAAGCGTTTCTCTGCACGTCGCGCATACGCTGGCCGTGTTGATAGATATCATCGTCATCCACCTGCAACCTTATAGTAATTACATCGCCGGCTTTATAAGCTTGCTCTCTCATTTCGGTGCCGATGTTTGCGCTAAGCATAGCGTTGCCTTCGGCATCGCCCCGGCTGGCCCAGATGATACTCTCTGCCGTATTCTTAATTGGTTTTTTGTCTGCCTGGACAGTTTCCTCGACAGCCAGACCGCCGACCAAGCGGGTCTTGATGTTCCGCTGGGCTTTAGCTACCAGTTCCGCGTCCCCTTCCATATCGGAAACCTTTATTACGTCCGTGTAGGGATCGGCTTCATGCCGCATGGTATCATCGACGGCTTCGAGATTGCCGATGGGCGAGCTGGTTTCCCCGCCGCCAGGGATAACTTCAAAAACAGGCGCTCTACTCGGCGCCGTTTCAAACTCTGTTCTTTCTAATTGTAGGGCTGGCTCGGCCATTAAAAAACTCCTGGTCCGAACGAAGACAAGGAGCCAAATAGACATACCTGGGCTTTGCTTCTGCTCGGAAGACTAGGAGGTTATTTGATGACTCTTTTTCGTGGACGAAGCCAGGATATCTTTACGGCGAAAACTGTCTGGAGTAAGAAGGCATACTTGAGGTATGCTGACGAAATTACAGGCAGTTTGTAGCCAAAGATAACTGGTTGCAGTAGAAAAATGAGTTGTTAAATAACCTCTTGCTGTATCGGACTATGACCAGGGTTGGGACCTAAATAACCAAACGCCTGGAACCGTTGCGGCACAGTGCAGGAATTACACCTGCTTCCAGCTTTTATTTTTTTAAGGTACCTTAATCTTAACACGCTACAGCTAGCGTACAAGCCGTAATAATTACACCATTTGTAGCGTAGATGTTAATGATTACTAATTCATTTAGCAATCATTAACTCCTTTAGGGAGGGAGGATCTGACCGCCTCCCGGCGGTCACTAAGGAGGGAAACATCTCTAGGGGTTCCCTCCTTAAACTAATAATTACACCATCCATGGGGTTTAACTATTTATAAGAAGTGCAATCAGAATCAACGCGCCTAAGACCATCCGATAGTATGCGAACAACTTGAAATCATTATGCGAAACATACCTGAGCAACCATTTTATGGCAATGAACGCGGTAATGAATGAAACTATCGTACCGGCCAGGATGGCCCAACCTCCGCCGGTAACCGTATCCAGCTCGCCCCTTCCCGTGTACATCTGGTAAGCTCCGGCCAGAAGCAGTATCGGTATGCTCAAGTAAAATGAAAATGCCGTGGCAGTGACCCTGTCCAGCCCGCTCAACAGGCCGCCCATGATGGTCGCGCCGGAGCGGGAAACACCGGGTATTAGCGCCAGCACCTGGTAAAAACCGATTTTCAGCGCCATTACCCAGTCTATCCTCTCGAATTGCGGCGATGTACCGGCGGGCTTGGCCGCCTTGTGATAATTCTCTATCAGCCAGATTATAATTCCGCCTATCAGTAGTGCCGTAGCTATGACCCACAGTACGGAGTATTCGCTCACCTGGTCTTTCAGTGCGAACCCGATGAGGCCGGCAGGTATGGTAGCTATTATCCAGTTAGCCCAGAAGTTCAGTACCCGCGCATCGCGCTTAAACAGACCTGCTACCTTGTGCAAAAGGTCGTCCTTGTAAAACCAGATGACCGCGAATATCGCACCTGTCTGTATCACTACCGTGAATATCTCGGCGGTGTCCTTATAGCTCATAAGGTCTTCAGCAACCAGCAGGTGCCCGGTGCTGGATATCGGCAGAAACTCGGTCAAACCTTCGACGATGCCTAATATTACGGCCTGAATTATATCCATTGCACTCAATTATACCCTGCCGGCTTTTCATCTGGCTTTTAATTCGGCCTTTCGTCCGACATTTTCCATTGTGTTTTTGTTGAGCCTGCGCGCAACTATAACGCGCGATAGCGTATTTTAGTTGCATGTTTTACAGAGTTATTTAATCTTCGGAGCGGTTTTTCAGAGCGGATAATCTAGGGGCGAATGAGTTCGCGGCGCTTTCCAGGCCCAGTACTCTTAAAGCGCCTAGTAGCACCTGCAAGTCATCCAGCTCGTCTTCGTTCGTAAGGCCGTTCTCGGCCTGTGAAAAACGGTATTCTATGTGTTCGACCAGCCATTTTTCCTCGCTGGGCGCGACCTTATTGCTTCTTATCTTCGGCGCCGGCTCCGCCGAAGGTTCCACTACTTCCAGCGAGCGCGCGGACCGGTCTTTTTTGCGCAGGTGCCCTTTTCTTATCAGGTTGTTAACATGCAGGGCCACCGTAGCAACGGAAGAATAATTGCACCCGGACATTATCTCGCGGTAGCTTGGCCCGTAACCCTTCTCAGCTACGAAATTATCTACGAACCTTAGCAGTTCGTATTGTTTCTTGCTCGGCCTCTGTTTAGCGTTTTCCATAATCAATCTAATACTTACTACCTGTGAAATCCGTTCCTGTAGGCGCTATGGCCATGCGCTCTGTGCGCGACTATGCGCGGCACGGTCTGCCTGCGTTTCTGCATAGTCTTGAACTTCTCCGGGAACACCCAGAACCGATACCATAGATAGTTCCAAACCGTGAAGAAGCCGGCGGAAACGAACTGTCCTATATATGGCGTTATCCCCATTTGTTTCAGATAGTAGACGATTAAGAAGTCCAGCACGAAATCAACCAGGGTTATGATGATGTATCTGCCCGTGACCTCTGTCTGGTGCTTGGCCAGTTTCGGATTTCTGAATACCCAGTATCTTTGCAGGATAAAATTCACCGTCCAGCCTGCCAGCGTAGAGATTGACTTAGCCCAGAAGAAGGTTCCGCCCAGTATCTTGTCGATGAACCAGAACGTCGCGTAACCGGACCAGAAATACGCGCCGCCGCTTAACATATATTCGGCTATACGGGTTATTTCACTTTTGTTTGTTTTTTTAGCCATAATTTTTTTATGTTCGTATGGATATGCCTTGATTATAACACTGGTATAATAACCATTGATGACAGCGCCAGAAACTCCGTGCTTGAGCATAGATGACATTTTCTTCTTGAGGCCCGGAGTAAATCGTATAAAAAATACGATGCATGAGGGCTGGAGGGAAAAAATATTTATATATGCCAAGAGGCTATCGGTGCTGGCAGTTCACCTGTCTGGCAGGATAGCCGGCCGAGGTTACTGGCAATGAGAAACAATGCTTCGCTCATATACCGCATAGCCCTTGTTCTGGGTGATTTTCTCGCCCTGGTCGGAGCTTTCTCCGTAGCCTACACCATACGCGTCAAACACGACCCGCGCCCGCTTATCCAGCAGATTCCGGCTGAAACTTATCTGTTATCCATCCTGCTGGTACTCCCGCTTTGGGTCATCATCCACGGCGCGATAGGCCTGTATTCCAGGTCGGTCATAGAAAACCGTTTCAGCGAGCTAGGCAAGCTTGTCCTGGGTTCGTTACTCGGTATCCTGGCGGTGGTTGGTTATGATTTCGTCATAAACAACAAGCTTTTCCCGGCCCGGCTGGTCGTAGTTTATGCGTTCCTACTGGGGTTCGGCTTTCTGGTAGTTTTCCGCACGCTGGCGCGCAAGATAAGGTCGATTCTCTTTTCCTACGGCATCGGCGTGACAAACCTGCTGATAGTGGGCAACGGCAAATCAGGCAGAAGCGTTATCAACCAGTTCGCAGATACGGCCACCGGCTATCGCGTTATCGGTATCGTGGGCGAACCCTCCAAATATTTCCCCGACATTCCGGTATTTGACAATCTCGACCAGGCCCGCAAAAAACTCAGACTAGCGAACATTCATAGCATCATCCAGACCAGCCTGTACCGGGACGAAGCAAAAAATACGGACGTGCTCACATTTGCCCAGGAAAACCACATAGAGTTCAGGTTCCTGCCGGCTAACAGCGAGCTTTACAGCGGTAATATAGAGGTTGAGCTGTTCCGGGAGATTCCAGCCATAACCGTACATCAAACGGCGCTGATTGGTTGGGGCCGTATAGTGAAGCGAATATTCGATATTATTTTCGGCGCAATTTTTCTTATTATCGCCCTGCCCTTCATCTTGCTTTCCGCTATATTGCTGAAGATAACCAGCCCCCGCGAAAAGATATTTTTTACCCAGATTCGGCTGACTCAGTTCAACCAGCCTTTCACCGTGTACAAATTGCGCTCACAAAGCCAGAAATTCGACGGCACTACTCCTGAAGAAGCTTTCAAACTGCTCGGCAAGCCCGAACTGGCTCGCAAATACCGCGAAAACGGTGATTATCTGCCTCATGACCCGCGCGTTTCCGTAGTAGGCAGGTTTCTGCGCCGGACCAGCCTCGATGAACTGCCACAATTGTTCAATGTGCTGAAGGGCGACATCAGCCTGGTGGGACCGCGCGCGTTGGTACCGCAGGAGCTGGAAAAATACCGGCAGAAGCACCACATACTGAGCGTAAAATCCGGCATGACAGGGCTGGCGCAGGTGTCCGGACGGCTGAACATAAGTTTTGAAGAACGACGCAAGCTTGATGTTTATTACGTGCAGAACTGGAGTTTTTGGCTTGATATCGTCATCCTACTGCGCACTTTGCGCACTGTCCTGAGCGGCAAAGGAGCCAAATGAGCAAAGAGCATCCGCGCATAGCCATAGTCTGCGACTGGCTCCTGCGTGGTGGCGCGGAAAACGTAGTATTCGAGCTTCACACCATGTATCCGGAAGCCCCGGTTTACACCTCATACGCCAGCAAAGAATGGCGCCAGAAGCTGTTCCCAGCCAAAGTGGTTACCGGCTATCTGCAGTATTGGCCGTTCTCCGCCCTTCGCAAATACGTTCCCTTCTTGCGCAATATGTGGTTCTCGCGACTGAAACTGAAGGGTTATGACGTAGTCATTTCCGTCACCGGAGCCGAGGCAAAAGCAGTCAATGTCATCGATGGAGTGCATATCTCTCTTTTGAACGCGCCTACCCACTACTACTGGAGCCGGTACCAGGACTATCTGCTTAACCCCGGTTTCGGTATATTCAACGGTTTGGCCAGGCTGGGGCTGAAACTACTGGTAAAGCCTATGCGCCGCTGGGATTATAATTCTGCGCAACTGCCGGATCTACTGGTTGCTAATTCAAGCCACACCCAGAAACAGATTAAAAAATATTACGGCAGGGAAGCCACGGTAATCCACCCGCCGGTTGACACTGAAAGGTTCGCCGTTCACGCCAAGCCGGACAAACAGCGCTCCGGCTACGTCATAGTCGGGCGCCAGACGCCTTACAAGCGCATAGACCTGGCCGTTTCCGCCTGCAACAAGCTACAGCTACCGCTGACCGTAGTAGGCAACGGTCCGGAGAATTCCCGTCTGCAAAGCATGGCCGGCTCTACCATTAAGTTCGCACGAGATGTAGACAGCGTGGACGAGCTCGCCGAATTACTGGGTTCAGCCAAAGGCTTCATCTTTCCGAACGTAGATGATTTTGGCATAGCCGCCGTCGAAGCGTTAGCCGCAGGCACCCCTGTATTGGCTTTCCGGGGCGGCGGTGCTATGGATTATATAAAACCGGGCCAAAACGGCCGGTTCTTTAGTCCTCAGACCCTCAACGGTTTGACTAAGGCATTAAAAGGTTTTGAAACTAGCAAATATACCCAGGGTGATATAAAAAAGTCGGCGCGTGATTTCTCTATAAGCGCTTTTCGCAGTAAAATATCCAAATTGGTAGAGGATATTTAATTTTCCCGTACAATTGAACTACCAAAACCTTAAGGATTTAACGATGATAAAAAACTGGTATCGATACTATACGGATGTGCCCTGCGCTTCAAACACACCTAAGCCGCGCCTCCTTTCTGCCTGGTTGCGTTTTCTCTTCGAGAAACGGACCAATCCGCATCAATACCGGAAATCCTCTATAAACTCCTTTCTTGGGGACCACGTGCGTTTTCTCTTCGAGAAACAGACCGAGTCGTACAAGTGGTACGGTGAAGGGAGTATCGCAGAAGAAAAACGTGCTACGGTCCCAAGAAGCCAGCCCACTTCTAAGCTTTGCTTAGAAGTGGGCTGGCTGGAAAGGAGCTTATAGTGTGTGGAATAGTAGGCTATATAGGTAGCAAGAACTCCGCCACCGACTTCGTCGTGGGTGGCCTGCGCGCGCTTGAATACAGGGGCTATGACTCCGCCGGCATGGCCGCTATCGAGGACAACAAGCTCATTTATCTGAAAAATGCTGGCCGGGTAAACAACCTTGCTAAGCTGGTTAACGAAAACGGCTTTGCTCCCTATCCTGAAAGTACGCAACAGGCCGAATCTGCAGAAGGTGTAGGTCTGAACGGCGCACAGTCCAAAAAGCCGGGCCGCATAAAACTCAAACTACCCACCCGCTCATCCAAGTTCTCCTGCGGCATCGGGCATACCAGGTGGGCCACGCATGGCAGTCCCACCAGGAAAAACGCTCACCCGCATACCGATTCAGCCCAGAAAATATTCGTGGTCTGCAACGGAATCATAGAAAACTATCAGGAGCTCAAAGAAGACTTGCAAAAACAAGGTTACGTTTTCGTATCAGAAACCGATACCGAGGTCATCCCCCACCTTATCGATTCTTATCTGAAAAAAGGCGGGGACTTCTTTTCCGCCTTCAAAACAGCCATATCGAAACTACGCGGAGCCTACGCCATAACCGCCCTTTACAGCGAAACTCCCGACACTTTGTACGCGGCACGTCTTTCCAGCCCCATAGTCATAGGCGTAGGCAACGGCGAGCACTTCATAGCATCCGACCCCAGCGCGCTTATAAACAACACCAAGAGAGTCATTTTCTTAAGCGATTACGATGTCGCACGTATTTCTTCCAATAACGCCCATATAGAGAGCCTTAACGGAGCTCGTGCCGCCGCCAAGAAAGAAGTCGTGGAGCTGGATTACGAAGCCGAGGAATCACACCTGGGCAAATTTCCGCATTTCATGCTCAAGGAGATACACGAAGCCCCGGCTACGTTGGACAGCGCTACTCGAGGTCGCGTAAAACCTGATATCAACACCATAAAACTCGGTGGCCTGGAATCTGTAAAACACCAGCTGTCGTTCATTGACCGTATCATCATTACCGCCTGCGGTACGTCATATTATGCGGGCCTTATCGGTGAATATCTCATCGAAGAGATAGCCGGCATACCTGTAGAAGTAGAGCTTGCCAGCGAGTTCAAATACCGCGACGAGCCGATTTCCGGCAACGTGGCGCTTATAGCCATATCCCAATCGGGCGAAACTGCCGATACCATAGCCGCCATCAAAAAAGTCGAGGATTACGGCATACTCAAGCTCGGCATAGTCAATGCCACTGGCTCCACCATCGCGCGCATCACGGATGCCGGCGTATACTGCCATGCCGGACCGGAGCAGTCCGTAGCCAGCACGAAGGCCTTTATCGCACAAGTGACCATATTGGCTGAGATAGCTCTACATCTTTCAGAGGGTAAGTCCAAACTCTTCTCCCCCTTGCTCAACGAGCTTTCCGTATTGCCTGAAAAGGCCGAGCAGGTGCTAAAGCTTGAACCGCAGATTAAAAAAATAGCCAATAAGTACGCCAAATCCCGCGACTTTTTGTTCATCGGCAGAAATTATCTCTATCCTTGCGCGCTTGAAGGCGCGTTGAAACTGAAAGAAATATCCTATATACATGCCGAGGGTTGCAGTGCCGGCGAGATGAAGCACGGCCCGCTGGCCATGATTGACGAAAATTTCCCTACGGTAGCCCTGGCATGCGACGGCCCACTGCTTGAAAAAACCACCTCTAACATCGAGGAGATAAAAGCCAGGAAGGGCCCGGTCATCGCCATAGCTACCGAAGGCAACGAACAGATAGCAAAGCTGGGCGACGACGTAATTTACATACCTAAGGCGCGCGAACAGTTCCAGCCATTGCTGGCTGTCATCGTCATGCAGTTCTTCGCCTATTACGTAGCCGTAGAAAAAGGCCTGAACGTAGACAGGCCTCGCAATCTGGCCAAGTCAGTGACAGTAGAATAAAAGTTTAACTAACGCCTATTATGGCTTCAATCGCCAGTTCGGTTTCATTCGCATGGGATATTTGCATACAATCTATGCCTGCGGCTTTTACAGGATAGTCGTTCCCGCCTTCCTCAAGCCTGTCACCTATGAAAAATATTTCTTGTTTTGTTATGTCAAGAGCTTCCATTAGCTTCTTCATGCCGTAAGCCTTGTCTATTCCTACTTTCGTTATATCGACGGACGTAGTGCCTCCTACGCGAACTTCAAGGTGTGGTAAAAGCTGGGCGACATGATCACGTATTTTATGTTTCTTGGCCCCGTCCGGATCCCATTTGTACTTTTCTTCTGCTGGTGCATTCTGGCCCAACCCGGAAAATGTTATCTGGCTTCCCCGGTCCTCTATCACATCTCCGAATGGTTTGTCGGGCCAAAGTCCAAGTTTTTTCGCGCCTTCTTTGAGAGTTTTGAGTATCAGTTCTTTGTCTTCTTCGCTTAAATCTTCTGAGTACTGCTGTTCCCATTTATTATTCTTTGTGTCAAAACGGTAATACCTGGTACCGCAAGTAGGCATCAGGTGCAAGCGTGCGAGCTTCTCCGGTTCGGCATACAGATTATCCAGCAACTGTTTTTCAAACTGTTCGAACCGGCCGCCTGAAATAACGCAGACATTGTATTTTTCGAGCAATTTACCCAATAGGTCTCCCATCCTGTCCGTTATAGCCGATTTAGTGACTGCCAGGGTATCGTCCAGATCAAATGCTATTACTTTCTTGCTCATTTTTTCTCTCCGTTGATTCTTTTGCTTACTACGCCTATCTCTTTGGCTAAATCTTTGCGAGCAACCAATATACCGTCTTTGGTATTGACTACGACTATATTGTCCAGACCGATTACCGCTACAGGCTTAGAATTCTCGTGGTTCTGGACAAAAGAGTTTTGAACTGCTTCAAGCTCGACATTGCCCAGAACATGATTTCCTTGGTCATCGCTAATGCTTGCTTTATGCAGGTCGGCGAACGAGCCCAAGTCCATCCAGTCAAAACTGGCCGGTACCACCAGCAGGTCATCGACTTTCTCTATTAGCGCGTAGTCGATGGTGTCGTTTTCAAAATCCAGATAGACTTTTTCAAACTCTTCGCGACTATCAGTTTTCATTAATTCTTCCAGATTTTTTGCCAGCCGAGGCGAATACTTTATCATCTTTTCCTTAAAAGTAGCGTATGAGCCCACGAAATAACCGCAGTTCCAAAGATAATTACCGGTTTTCAGGTAGTTTTTAGCAGTTTCATGGTCCGGTTTTTCCTTGAATGAGTGCACATTAAAGACGTATCTGTCCTTATCAAATATTCCGTCTTTTTGTATGTACCCGAACCCTGTCGCCGGATTTGTGGGCTCTACCCCTACCAGCACTATCCGTCCAGAACTTTCAGAAACTTCTCCGGCTATCTCAAAGCTATGCTTAAACCCGTCCGTGTCCCGTACGTAATGGTCGGCGGAAAGTATGGCTACGGCTTCCTTTTCGTCGTGTTTCTTACCTACATACGCCAGCGAAGCCACTATACAGCTTGCTGTACCCCGGCGAGCTGGTTCGATAATTATCTGGTCATCCTCCAGTTCCGACAACTGTTCCTTTACATGGTCGGAGTGACTGGCGTCGGTTACTACATATACCGTATCCGCAAAGGTTTTTGCCCGTTCATAAGTTTTCTGAAGCAGTGATTCAGACTCACCGTTAACCTTTAGTAGGTGTTTGGGGTATTCCGGAGTTGAAAGTGGCCACAGGCGAGTGCCCGAACCGCCGGCAATTATTACGCTGATCATTCAGCTATATCTTAACAAATTTTATTTGTTTTGAAAGCTATCTGTATTGACTTTTATAAGATTTTCGGGCATAATATATCTTCTTATGAAGCAGGTAGCCAATCCAGAGACCTATAAAGTAGTCAGCTTTGAAGGCGCATCAAGGACATATATAACCACGACTGACGGAAACAGACCGCCTTTTACGAAGTTTATAGACGAAGAAGCCTATTCCGAAGCTTTGAGCGGACTGGTCGTAAAGTGTGTAGATATAGTTATTTTCGACCCTTCAACCGGGAGGGTTTTGGTCACGGATAGAAACCAGCTTCCTCAGGATGGGGCCTGGGTTCCAGGCGGTCGTAAACGTGCCGGAGAAACAGACTTGGAAACAGCCTGCGTTAATCTGAAACGAGAATTGGGCCTAGATATTGACGAGGGTGCGTTTATCCCCATGGAAAAGAATTACGAACTTATTTGGGACACAAGAGAACAGCCGCCGACCGTTAATGAAAATGGGCAAAGGGTTACCGGATGCCATATGTCCAGTAGCCCCGTGATGCTACCCATAGATGAGAACTCTCTTGATGTTCGTCACAATGAAGAGTTCAACGGATATTCCTGGATAAATTTTGAGGAATTCCTAGAAGCTCCAGAAGAAATCTACCACCCTGCCCTCGTACAAATGGTCACTGATGCTTTTGACCTATACACGTTACCCGATTATGCCGAGATTATCCGTAATCAAAATCCGGGAGTAGTTGCTGAAGCGGGACGCTTAGCATTAGCCGCTTAGAATATTTATAGTATGATTTATAAACGCAAAGGTATGGTTTAATGAACGATTCAAGCAAAACTTCTATAACTGTTATCGGGACAGGATATGTGGGCGTGACAACAGCCGCTATCCTTGCTAATGCCGGGTGCAAAGTATATGCGGTGGATGTTAGTGACAGCCGCTTGCAGGCGCTTCGCGAGGGCCGCTCGTTCTTTTACGAAGAAGGTCTGAACCCTTTGATAGCCAAAGCCGTAAAGGAAGGCAGTCTTATCCCTACCCTGTCATACGAAGAATCCATTCCAA
Source organism: Saccharimonadales bacterium (SeqCode) (assembly GCA_035700225.1). Lineage (GTDB taxonomy): Bacteria > Patescibacteriota > Saccharimonadia > Saccharimonadales > 2-12-FULL-41-12 > JANWLD01. Next base: position 160 of record DASSOT010000062.1, on the reverse strand, counting down.
ACAGTTCGTTCGTTTTTTCCTGTGTAGGGACGCCCGACAATCCGGATGGAAGCTCTAACCTGACCTATATATTCTCAGCGGCCGAGGAAGCAGCCAAATATATAAAGCCCGGCTCCGTATATATCCAAAAAAGCACCGTGCCCGTAGGAACCGGGCGTAA
>DASSOT010000061.1:0-5340 GCA_035700225.1 Saccharimonadales bacterium (SeqCode) | reverse complement strand
CGCCGAACTCATCATAGGTTGGGCTTATACCTGCGCCGTTCAGTGCGCCGCTTACTTCTCGCAAGTGCACTATATGATCTTGCGGGTTTAGTGAATCGTATATTACCCTTGTGTATGTTTCCATAAGGTCCATGACCACCTGGTGTTCTTCTTCGCTGTAGATACCTCTGCCGTTGACTATGGCTGATGGTGTAGCCCTAGCCTCACTGCCTTCGCTCAGCACTGGCTCGTAACCATATCTGTCACGCACTCTATCGACATAGCGTTCGTCAACGGTAAGCGCATCACGAAAATCATGGATGACAGAACCGGGCATACGTACGCCCCGGAAGGCGATTCTTGAGAGCATTCTGAATGGCGCCCTGTTGTTGCGTCCATCAACCTCGCCGTCGGCAACTGCCTGGTCGATGGCAAAAGTCGTGGCCGAGCCTAAATCAAATTGTCTGCCTGTTTCCTGCACGCTCGCAGGCGGCACTCCGTTATTTCCTGACATATGATTCAAATATTAATAACACATAGATGCACAACAATCAATTTAACGGTTTGCTATCAAAGAATTAAGTTTGCGGACGGTGTTGATATTGCGCGCTGTCATATGTTTGTAATACTCGGTCTTGATAAGTTTGATTCCGCCGCCCCGGGTCACGTTCTCCCGCCCGATATTCCACACCAAAGCTCCGTCTATATAAAGCACGTTTTCTATATCCGGGTTTATATTCACTTTGCTTAATACATCTTCATCATCTATTTCGTCCCACAGGAAAAGCACGTCCGTCTTTTGCTCCTTGTCATTAGTCCAATCCGCAGGTATTTCCGTGCACAATTTCTTTATATTGTCCGCACTGCGAATCACTACCGGTACCTTCAGCCCGAAAGTCTTTTCTATGCCGGTTTCGATTATTTCTTCTAGCTCCTCGCGAGGCCGACTGTCTTCGAATATCACATTGCCGGAATTTATATAAGTCGAAACGTTTTTGCACCCTAAAGATTCGAAAAGCTCTTTCAGCTTTGGCATTTCTATTCTTGTATTGCCGCCGACATTTATACCGCGTAGAAGCGCAACATAAACCATAGCTATACTTTAGCAAAACTAGTTGTTAGATAATTCATACCTTTTGTTTTTAAGCGGACTACAATTGTGGCATAAACGAAAGCGAGGAGATGCATGCACCTGCCTTCGGAAGAAGAATCATTATGGCGCGAATCATACGACGGACCTGTCTATCCTGAATTAAAAAATGACATACAGGCGGATGTTGCAGTAGTCGGGGCGGGCATCACCGGGCTTAGTTGTGCTTATTTTTTGAAGCGGGCAGGGATGACAGTGGCAGTTATAGACAAAGACAGCGTAGGCGGCGGTACCACTGGCCGTACCACCGGCAAAGTAACATCCCAGCAAGGCCTGATTTACGCCGAGCTAGTCGACAAGCTTGGAAAAAAGAAGGCAGGGGCGCATGCAAATCATGCCCAGCAAGCACTGAAAAATATTAAAACAATAATCAATAACGAAAAGATTGATTGCGACTGGCAAGTAGATGACAACTACATATTTACCACCGACGGACAGCGGGTTTCCGAGTTCAGAAAAGAAGCGAAAACGTGCAAAATGCTCGGACTTCCAGCCAGCTTTGAAACCGACACACCTTTGCCGTTCAAGGTGCGAGCCGCAGTCAAGTTCGGTGGTCAGGCCAAGTTCAACGCCCAAAAATATCTGCTGGGTCTGGCTCGGGCGGTAAACGGCGGCGGAAGCTTTGTCTTCGAGAAAAGCCCGGCAATATACATCAAGGAAGGAAACCCGGGCCGGGTCAGCACCCGCAAGGGCAAAATCCGCGCCAACTACATCATAGTGGCTACCAATGTGCCGACTTTGCCACAGCTTGCAAGAGCAACCTATTGCCTTTTTGAATACCCGACCGAGTCATATATCGTAGCGGGCAGGCCGAAACAGCGCTTTGAAGGCATGTATATTTCTCCCGACGAAGATAACTATTCTATCCTTCCTTTCAAGCGCGGCAATATGAATCTCCTTCTTATCGGTGGCGGGGGTAACATTTCGGGAATGCGCCTAAGTAAAAGCGCGCGTTACGAAAAGCTTGCACGCTACGGCCAGGAGCATTTCGGTCTTTCTAAAATCACCCACACCTGGTCTGACCGCGACTATATAGCCTATGACCGTCTACCTATGGCCGGCAGGCTTTACCCCTGGTCAAAAAGCCGGTATGTCGCGACAGCTTATCGTAAATGGGGCCTGACGAACGCTACGGCTTGCGCCCTATTACTCAGCGACCTGATTCAGGGCAAAAAGAACGAGCTTGCAGATATCTATAATCCGCACAGAACCGGACTCATCGGCTCTATACCCAGGCACTTCTCAAAGAATTATCGAGCCAGAGCCTAGTCGTTTTTATCGGTGCTTTTGGGCTGAAAAAATAGCAGATAAATTATCGGCAGTATACCTACGGTGTTGAGTATGAGTATGGCTACGAACCAGCCCGGCTGTCTGTTCCGGCCCGTCTTCCAAAGCGCAACGCCTTTCCAGACTAGTTCCCAAAGCGCAAGGACCATGAAAAGATAAAAAGTATTTTTGCTGATTACCGTATGGTGCCCGTTCTGAATGATTTCGTACATAAAGCTATTTTAGCAAAATTTATGCGGCGATTTTATTAATAGTCGCTCCTTGTTCTTCCAGGCCTTCAGCCGCAAACGGCCCGACAAGAGAAAAGACTCTGCGATGTGTCCTAGGCTGTCCGCCTCTGCACGGCCGGCTCGGTCTGTCTTCCAGGTCCCAATCAAAAAGGTTGCGGCCTTCAAGCTCGTAAGGAATCATAGACAGCAACTCTTCCTTTGTGTCCGGGTATTCTGCGGCATGAATGCGCGCAAGGGCCCGTACATCTCTTATCCAGGGCATGTATGTTTCCTCGTTTTCCATACTCTCGAGCACGTATTTTCTCATCGCCATATAAAGACCGTCAAACTCCCATGCCCCGGTCGTATTGCCCAGCAAGCCATAATGACAGATGAAGCTTCTCATCCGGCCAGCGCCGACTCGAGGTCTGCCGCCTCTTTCAATTACGTATTCACTATCTTGCTGGACAACTTGGTGGGCTGTACGTTCTACTTCGACATCCCAACGTGTTGTTTCATTGTTTGCCGCCCGGCTTATGATTTGTCCCATGACACCGCCATGCAGGCTTGATATCTGCAAATCAATCTCACTTTTTTCAAGCCCAGTAGGAGCATGCTTTCCTTTGTCAAAAAGCCTGTGGACTATTCCGCCAAGAATCTCTCTGGAAAGTTCGGCATCAAAAGTATCAGGCGTCCATTCCGGGTGGCAAGCGACTGCCTGCGTAGTAAATTCATCTTCTAATTTAGGTTTTCCTTGAGAGTGCCTGAAAGCCAGAAACATCAGTTTGGCGCCGCGTTCTTCCGGCGACTGTATTTGTTGGGGAGGCTTTACCACCTCCATGGGGGAAACCAGCGGCGACATAATTGTTTATATAGTAACATAAAATAGCTGAAAATGCAAAGTATCTGATGTTCTAATTAACAAAGGAGCTCTAGTATTAAAAACATATTATACAATATATTTTTTTCGTAAAATAACAGGGGTGAATTCCTACGTTGAGTAAATCACAACGGCAAAAACTAACGGATTGTTTGCGCGAAAAAAACTTATGTTATAATTAATTTAGCATTTGTGATTGATTCAAAAATGCGACAATGTGTGAAGTTTTGAGAAGTGTTTAGAAAAACAAAAGAGCCCCTGAGGGTTCTTTTTTAGTTGAGTTTCGCTGGTTTATTAATGGGTGACATTTGGCAAGTCATCATGAATTTTTTCTATTTCAGATAGTATACCCTCGGACAATTTTACCTCGCCGGCATCAACATTCTCTTTTAATTGCTCTAAATTAGTAGCACCTATAATAGCTGAAGTAACAAACTCACGGCTGGTAACAAACGCAAGTGCAAGTGTTGCCGGTGCCAGACCATGGTCTTTTGCAAGCTCTACGTATCGCTTTATAGCCTGTTGCGCGCGTTTGGGGTTATACCGCTGGTTTATACGCTCGGTATAGATAGCCAGCCTGGTGCCGTCCGGCTTTTTACCGTCAAGGTATTTTCCACTCAGCACTCCGAAACCCAGAGGAGAATAAGCAAGCATCCCGATATTTTCGCGCAATACCATTTCAGACAGACCTATCTCAAACGTCCTATTAGTCAGGCTGTATTGATTTTGAATCGATACGATACGAGGCAGGCTTTTATCGCGGGAGGCACGTAGATATTCAGCCACGCCCCAAGGAGATTCGTTTGAAACGCCGATATATCTGATTTTGCCCTCATCCACTAATTCCGACATATAAAACAACACTTCTTCCAGTGGCACGAATCGTTCGTTTTTATCTACATGGCTAACACCTCTGACGCCAAAGAAGTTAGACTTGCGCTCCGGCCAATGCACCTGATACAGGTCTATATAGTCTGTCTGCAGTCGTTTGAGGGACCCCTCTATCGCTTCTCGTATACTTTTACGGTCATAGCGCGGCCTGGGGCCTATGTCGCGGGTTGCGATATTATCGCTGACGGACACCTTGCTAGCGATGATTAAATCATCCCGTTTACCCCGTTTTTTAAGCCAATTGCCGATGTATGTTTCAGTTCGTCCTTGAAGTTTTTTGCTAGGTGGTATGGGGTACATCTCGGCTGTATCGAGAAAATACAAACCTCGCGCGTCAACCGCATAATCAAGTTGCGCATGAGCTTCAGCTTCGGTGTTCTGGTTCCCCCAGGTCATAGTGCCCAGGGTAATAACAGGAATTTCCAGCTCAGAAGAACCAAGTTTTTTGATGTTCATATAAATAGCCTAACTACTTTGCTGGCTTGAGCCAACTTTTGGAATCTCAACGGTAAGCCACGAATCATCTTCGGGGCACTGATAGATTGTACGGCTGTACTCCATGTTATCCCGAGGATTTTTACTAGTGTCCTTGCGAACTTCTTTCATAGGCTTCTTGCATGTAGGGCATTGCATGGTTCTATAATAACGTTTTTTTAAGCTATGTTGTGTAACCAGTTCATGGCTGGGGATGAGGGATTCGAACCCCCGATCATGGGACCAGAACCCACTGCCTTACCACTTGGCTAATCCCCAATAACTAATAGATTATAACAGATGGGAATGATTATCGCTTCAGCCAGCCGGACCCAAGAAGCTCCTCGTATTTTGACCAAAGCCCTGCGAGCACCTGGCTCTTGTAATCGTCATTTCCCCCCGTTTCATCCCCTTGGCCTGATTCAAGAGCCGCAATTCTATAAAGCAGATAACCATCTATGAAATCCGGG
>DASSOT010000060.1:0-8435 GCA_035700225.1 Saccharimonadales bacterium (SeqCode) | reverse complement strand
GGCAACCTCGATAAACACTCAAGTGGAACGCGTAAAGACCCTGCCGAAAGGAATCTCCGACCACGCGCCCATACTGGTCCAAGCTATCCTCTAAAGATTCGCCGCGGCGATATTCCCAAGTACATTCTCAAGCGGCAGAGGATAAAATCTGTTTTCGCCGCTTTGCTGATCCGTCCTTACCTGGCCGGTTTGAAAGTCTGCGCGTGCGCCGACATCGGAGTAAATATCAGAATCAAACGGGAAACAGCCTTCGTCAAAGGAAGCATCAACGAACCGCTCCCTGACGGACGAGCGGGCCCGGGCGTCCTGGCATAAGTAAACCCCGGGGCCGAAATTACGGTTATACTGCCCGCGTTCGTCCTCGCCGTCCGGTTCCGTCCCCACTTCCGTAGCGCCTATGTAGTATCCCCGCATGCGCTGTTGCATGTCGATAGATTCCCGCAGGACTTCATCGGGCAAAAACAACCTTTTCTTTACCTTGACCGGGTGCGATTCCAATACTTGGGCCGGCAGTTCTTCAGAGCCGGGCATTTGGGGTAGCATCTTTTGCAAGAAACCCAGTGCCAGATATGCGTTTTCTCCTAAAAGCTCGTTTATATCGGTGCCTCTGGACACCTTCAAACAATCTTTCAGCGCTTCGGCGTCGTGGATTCTTTGTAGCTTGGATCCAAACAGCCTGTTAAAAGGATTCCATCCTTTTTCTCCCCTGGTTTCGGCTCCATTATCAAGCAACATACGATTTATAACTATATACTAATTTTTATGATTAAGCAAGTTACCTGACCAACACGTGGTGCGTCAGGATATTGTGAATCCTGGTGGTTGTTCTCCTCTGTGCCAGCTTGGCATGAGCCACAGGAAACAGCAAGAGATAAGCCACCCAGCCGTTAAAAATTGCTCCGATGACAGGCGGTATGGCGATACTTGGAGCAAAAGTCGTCAGGGCGAACAGGTTCAATATGCTGGTAAGCGCGCACAAGCTCCAGGAGAGAGTATTTTCCGTTTCCGGGAAGAAATACGCCTTTTTTATAGTGGGCAAATATCCTATCTTAGCCGCCAGCACACTGAAGCACAATGCTAGCAAAGCACTGCTGGTAGTGACCCATACGAGCAGTCCGACAAGGGCAAGAAACAAGCAGAAAATATCCAGTTTACTGAAACCGCCCATACCGTACTTAAGCGACAGAAGAAATATCGTCAGCCCGGTAAAGACATAAACTATGCCGGTCCATATGGTGGTGCGGGCACCTACGGCTATATAGCTCGAAACGCTGATGGCATCAACGAAAAAAAAGATGAAATAAGACATGCGCTCCGGCTTGGTATGGCCGCGCAATATGCTGACTATATATGGAATGACCTGTATGACCGCGAATACACCGGCAATCTGGCCTATAAGAGCATGGTTCACGGGCTAATCATAGCATAAGCGTCAGTAGTGTTTGTGCCTGGCGTATTCCAAATACCCGTTCTGGTCGTTGCCAACCATAGTGAAACCATGCTCTTTCAAAGCCTGGCGCGCCGCTGTATTAGCCGGCTCCACGGCGGCATGAAGATGTACGATATCTTTGACGGGCGCCTGGTTTAGAATATGCGCTATCAGGCTATTGGTAAGCCCTTTGCGCTTGCTCGAAGGCTTTACTATGCAATTAAGATAGCCGACGCGCTCTTGATTAAGCCGTACTGTAGCCACGGCTAAAACTTCGTCGCCGTTTACAGCTACCCAGCCGTAATTATCGGGGCTCGGTCCGGCGGTGATAACCGGCGTCTTTAATAGCGCGCTGGCGGCGCTGTGCCTGCTCGGCCACCTTTCAATCTGCGCCGTATGTTTGTGCTCAAGCGGGATTATGCTGAATTCATCGGTATCTGACATAACTTAACTATAACAAAACGATTCTTTCGGATATTTTGCTTTATTGCAATAACAGGGGTAATTTGTTATGCTAACCCAGTTCAAGGGCCATTAGCTCAGCTGGTTAGAGCACCTGCCTCTTAAGCAGGGTGTCCTGGGTTCGAGTCCCAGATGGCCCTCCAAAAATACAACCGTCCTTGTGACGGTTTTGTTTTTGGAAAGAATGTTAATCTGACAAACCAGTTATTCGTACCATAGGTGCTGTTACAATCCTATTATGAGTGCACGCGATGAAAAGACAGGGCTGAGGGAAAGGCTCCTGGATGAAAGACTGGGGTTAAGCCTGCAGGAAGCCAAATCATATTCTGAAAGAATACTTAACACGTTAACTAAATATATCGACTGGAAACGGACGCACAAAATATACACCTACTCACCTATCCGGCAATATAATGAAATCGACACGGATACCCTTGTTGGATTCTTAAGACGAAACCACCCAGATATAATTGTCGAAACAGCTCCGAACAAATTATCGTCAAACGAAGCGATCCCACAAGGAGGGGAATACGACCTTGTAATAACCCCCGTGCTGGGGTTTGACCGGCGCGGTTTCCGCCTGGGGTACGGCGGCGGATATTACGACAAGTTTTTGGCGCGTAATAAATGCAAGGAAGTCATCGGGCTGGCATATAGCTTTTCCGAGGTTGAAAAAATACCGAACGAAGAGCACGACAAAAAAGTAAGTCTAATAATCACCGAAAAAGAAATAATCAAACCGAAAAATAAATTCACCCCTGTTAAGCATGCAACTTAAACGCGCGATAGCGTAATATAGTTGCACGAAATTAAATTACCAGGTTTTAGATTATTCGAGGAAAATATCTTTTAGCAGTTTTTTGACGGCGCCGACCAGGTATAGCGAACCGGTTACCAGCAAAATTTTCTCTTCCCTTGCGAGCAAAGCTTCGATGGCTCTTTGCAAATCCGGCCCTACCGTTACACACTGTTCATCAAAATATTTCGCAATTTCCTCCGGATCAATGGACGGATAAGGCGTATCGCCGCCTTTGCTAAAGGTTGTGATAATCGTAAAATTCGCCAAAATCCCCAGGCTTTGAGCCATGCCTTGCACATGTATATCCTTGTTTGCACCTATGGCTAATAATACGGCCGGGCTTTCATCCGGATACCTGGCCCTGAAACTCTCAACCAAAAAATCCGTTTTCTGAGCATTATGGGCCCCGTCCAGGATTATGGTCTTCTCTTTGTACTTCAGCGTTTCCTGGCGCCCCGGTATGGTTATATACGCGGTCTGGAGCCAAGCTTCGCTTGCCGGTCTTTCCTTGCCGTCTCTATCCAGAATATATTCACATGCCGTTTGCGCCAGGTTCCAATTGCGCCTTTGCAGGCATTCCTGCGCAGGCTTTGCATCAGCATAATGTATGATGGCGTGCTTTTCCCTTGCGCGAGCCTGTATCTGAGTGTCAATTTCGGAAGATTGGCGGTAGATAAAAACGTGGTTGTGAGGTTGGATAATACCGGCCTTTTGCGCGGCGACTTCTTTTATGGTGCCGCCGAGTACGGATATATGGTCCAGCCCGATATCGGTTATTATGCAGACCTTGTCTTCGCGCCGGATTACGTTTGTCCCGTCTAAAAGCCCGCCCAGGCCCACTTCCATAACTGCATATTCCACGCCGGCTTTGGCAAAATACCAATAAGCGAATGATACGAAAAGCTCAAAATAAGTCGGCCTGATACTTAACTTGTTAAGTATCTCAAAAAATTGACTGAACTCCTGGCAAAACAAGGTTTCCGGCAGAGGCTCCGTGCCTATCTGTACCCTTTCGTTCATATCGTTGACATAGGGCGATACGCTCAAGCCGACCTTATAGCCAGCCTTTTCAAGCATGGCGGCCGTATAATAAGAGGTCGAGGTTTTGCCGCTGGTACCGGCTATGTGCACGGTCTTGAATTTTTCCTGCGGGTTACCAAGCGCTTCCATCAAAGTGATTATCCTCTCCAAAGAGTAGCTAGACGACCTGTCCAGAGACATGGCGTAGCTATTGACGGCTTTTTCAACTTCAGCGAATGATTTCATGCTTTTTTGCTTCTTATGTACGATGCGGCCTTGATGACTGTCCAGCAAACCAATGCGCCCGTGGTGTTGGCCGCCAGGTCGCGCCAAGTGTCATGTTTATCAAAGCTGAACGGCCCGAAGCCTAGAAACTCAAACAGATATTCAGCCAGTTCGTTAAGCACGCCCAGCATGGAAACGAACGCGAATAATAACACCAAGTCCATGCGCCAGGAAAATCTAAGTTTCAACGTTTTGAGCAGATAAACGAACAGGAAGGCCGAAGCTACTCCTCCGCTGGCATGAAGCAGGAAGTTTCCGACCATATCGGGTTTTATCTTGAAGGTGAAAGCACCGGTTATTCCGGTGATGACCGCCAGGATAATCCAAATCTTATGTCGCGAAAGAGAGTATTTCACCTTTAGCTCGTAGCCGAGCCACACCGTGAATGGGATTATGAATAATACGTACAGAATCGTGTGAATCATAAAGGATATATCAATGGTACCCGAGGAGGGATTCGAACCCCCGACACCTGGTTCCGAAGACCAGTGCTCTAATCCGCTGAGCTACTCGGGCATACCACAAAAACTTAACAGAATAGATTATAGCCTGTTTCAGACAAATATAACACCTTGGCGGGGTTTATTTCTTGTTGCTTTTCTTGGTTTCGTTCGTCTTGTCGGGCAAGAGTTTGGTCTGCTGGCTACGGTCATGATCCGCCAGAGTCTTGGAAAGCACTTCTACCACCTTTTTGGCATGTTCCTTGCTCATGCCGACCTGGCTTACGGTCACTTGCTGGCTATTGGCCGGCGAATTCTGCATGAACTGTAATGTCACACCATGCTTGTTAACTATGGCATTCATGCTGTCCGTGTAAACGACTTTGTTGTCATTGGGAAGATACATTACGACCTGCTTCATTATCATGTCCTCAATGCCCCCAAGCAGAGTATCTGTTGCCGGTTCCTGCTGAATCATCGCCAGCTGGCGAAGCTCATCAGCCTGTTCGTCCGTAAGAAGGAAATGGTTGATTAACATGTTAAGTATATCGTCAGCCGGCAAGGATTTGCCGGATTCTATCTCTTTTAGAATCGCCCGGTCTATTTCAAGCGTGCCGGAAACCTCCTCCAAGCTTTGGTGCCACTGTTCCCTCAAATGTTTGATTTTGGCGCCTAGAGCCTTGTAGGGCTCGTCGTTGCTTTTTCCCATATCTCTAATGTACTCCTATGTTTTTGCGTATGCAAGCGAACTTGCATGTGGATATTGATATATACTTAAGTGTTATGGATAGCTTGCAACCGCTAGAGAACGTTCCTCTGAGCAGGCATTCGACGATGCGCCTGGGCGGACCGGCGAAGTATCTTCTGGATATAACTTCGCCCCAGCAGATTGAGCCTGCACTGCAGTGGGCCGCACAACGAAACTGCAAGGTCATAATGATAGGCGACGGCAGTAACATCGTCTGGAATGACCAGGGGTTCGACGGTTTGGTTCTGGTAAACAAGATAATGGGTTTTGAGTTGCAGGACCAGGAATTTGAGACGTTCGTAAACATCAATGCAGGAGAAAACTGGGACAGTACGGTAGCTAAAACGGTCGAAGCAGGCCTGTCAGGCATAGAAAACCTATCCCTGATACCGGGCACGGCAGGAGCCACGCCGGTTCAGAATGTGGGAGCTTACGGCAAAGAGATAGCCGATACGCTGGTCTGCGTGCAGGCTTATGACACGCTAGAGAAAAAGATGGTGGTCATACCAAAGACCGAATGCGATTTCTCTTACCGCAAAAGCCGGTTCAACGGCAAGGACAAAGGCAGGTTCATGATAACTTCCATAACGCTGGCTTTAAGCAAGAATCCGCCCATGCCTCCGTTTTATGGCGCTCTGCAGACATATCTGAGCCAGCACAATATCACCACATATACCCCGCAGATCATCAGAAAAGCCGTCATGGCGGTCAGGAATAGCAAGCTACCCGACCCGGCTAAGGTAGCGAACTGCGGTTCTTTCTTTGCAAATCCGATAATAGAGAAATATCAGCTGGAAGAACTGATAGATAAGTTCCCGGGTATCCCGCACTGGGATATTGGTGATAATACATCGAAAATATCCGCCGCGTGGATGTTGGATCAGATGGGGCTGAAGGGATACCATGAGCCCAATACCGGCATGGCCACATGGGACAAGCACGCACTCGTATTTGTGAATGAAAAAGCCAAAGACACGGCTTCGCTGATAGCCTTCCGCGACGCCATAATAAAAAAGGCCGAAGAAAAATTCGGCGTTACTTTGAAACAGGAACCGGAATTGATTTAAGCGGCGTTGGGCATGGGTATGACCTCTGCGCCCTGCCCGGCGGCAACTCCGCCCATGGAAGCGAAGGTTTCTTCCATCAACTTCATACCCTCGGCATAAAGAGGCTTTTTTGCCCCGTGCGGCAAGACTATGCGGGCTTCGGTACCGTCCAGTTTTTCCAAGTCAGGAAATTCTGCTGTGAGCCGTCCCAGCCTTGCGGAAACCAGCATAGCGGCGATGTGCTCGCCCTCAATAGTCACGGCCCCGTCCCTACTTAGGTCGGGTACGGTTAAATCACCGATATTTACGGCCAATAATCTTCTAGTGTCTTCACGTCCGGGTACTAACACGCCTTCGACAGCCCAAAGCCTATCATCTCTTTGATCTGCTGTCGGAGGCCTGTTATGGTGCCTTGGCAACATTCTTTCCACCATACTGCGCCGGCTTTCAAACTCAAACCTGTCTGCCCTTAAGATCGGAAACGGTGTTTTGTTTGCACCCATTTTTTGAATCTCTATCTTTGTTTGTAACGATCCGTTTTTATTTTAATCGTCACTACCCCTATTTATATACCCCATTTTTCAAAAACGCAAGCGCTAAATGTAGTGGTTTTTATTACTTATTTTGACTATTTTGAGCTTGGCAGAGGAAAATTAAGTGCAAATTCCTTTATTTTTTCTCTTTGTTCTTTAAGCTTAAGCTCATTTTCACGGTTTTTAATGGCTTCGTCCATCCATTCGGCAACCTGTGCCATGTGATTCTCTTTAAGTCCCCTGCTGGTCAGAGCCGGCGTACCGAGGCGTATGCCGCTGGGGCTGAAAGGCGGGCGCGGGTCGAAAGGCACGGTATTTTTATTTACGGTGATACCGGCCTTGCCCAAGGCGTCTTCCGCCTCTTTGCCGGTTACTTTCTTGTTCGTCAAATCTATAAGGAGCAAATGATTATCAGTTCCGCCCGTGACTAAATCATAGCCCCTGTCATTCAGCTCTGAGGCAAGCTTCTTGGCGTTTTTTACTATCTGCGCGGCATAGGTCTTGAACGAAGGCTGGGAAGCCTCGCCCAACGCCACTGCTATAGCGGCAGTCTGATGATTGTGCGGTCCGCCCTGCAGACCTGGTATTATCGCCCGGTCTATCAAAGTGGGCAGATTTTCTTTGGTTCTTTCGACCTTCTTCAGCGGAGTAGAAGGATTGCCGTTACAAAGTATTAGCGCTCCTCTGGGTCCGCGCAGGGTCTTGTGCGTAGTAGTCATGATTACATCGGCGATACCAGCTGGCGAAGGGTGAGCCCCGCCTACCACCAGGCCGGCGATGTGCGATATGTCGGCCAGAAGCCAGGCGTTTACTTCGTCCGCTATCTTGCGCAGTTTCTTCCAATCATAAATACGCGGGTAAGCGGTGGCCCCTACGACTATCATCTTCGGTTTTTCTTCTTTGGCCTGCTTCATCATAGCTTCGTAATCGAGATAACCGTCATGCCCGGTCTGGTACTGGACCGAGTTATATATGGTGCCGGAGAAATTTACTTTAAGCCCATGTGTCATGTGCCCGCCGAAGTAAAGCTTGAGCCCCATGACTTTGTCGCCTGGGTCCAAAAGCGCGTAATACACGGCCTGGTTGGCCGGCGAACCGGAATAGCCCTGAACATTCGCATGATCCACACCGAACAGTTTTTTGGCTCTGTCCCTTGCCAGATTCTCAACCTGGTCTACCACTTCACAACCACCGTAATAGCGCATGCCGGGGTAGCCTTCAGAGTATTTGTCGGTGAGCACACTGCCAAGAGCGGATAGCACGTCTTTGGACGTGTGGTTTTCGCTAGGTATCATCTCCAGGCCTTCTGACTGTCGTTTTCTCTCAGCCTGAATCAATTTGGCAATCGCTTTGTCTTTCATAACTCTCCTCTAGCGCCCTCGGGGCTATATTACCTATCGATTATAGCGGGGGATTACCTGCCCGGCCAATTTTTTCAGCTATTACGGTAAAAAACGCTACATTTCATGACTTTTTATTTCATATCGTCTGTGATATTTTTATTGCAGTATGTCCACTACTAATGAAAAGATTGGCCAATTAATTTATCAAATCAGACAAGAAAGAGGCTTGACCCAAGCTGAATTCGCAAGGCGACTCGGTACTTCCCAGAGCGCCATAAACCGCATTGAAAAAGGCCGACAGAATCTGAGCCTGGACACTCTGGGCCGGAT
>DASSOT010000059.1:0-2865 GCA_035700225.1 Saccharimonadales bacterium (SeqCode) | reverse complement strand
ATGCCTCCTATTTTGGAGAAATACAATCAGCGCAAGCTTCTTATTTTTAGCGCGTTTCTCGCAAGTATTTCTTTCGTCGCGTTCAGCTACACGAACTCCATCATTCTGTCGGTATTGATTCTAACCCTGGCCCAGGGTTCTTTGCACGCAAACTACAGCGCTTTGATAGTCCTTTTCAAAGATTCCACCCGCACGGTTGAGGAATTTACCAAAGACACCGGCTTGCTCGGCTCGTTCAACAACCTAGGTTGGTTCGTAGGGCCTATGCTCGGCGGTCTGGCGCTGGGTAATTACGGTTTCAAAGGGCTGTTTACGCTGGCCGGTTCCCTCACCCTCATCGGTGGGCTTTATGTACTGTTATTTCCTTTCAAGACCATGGTCAAGCATCGTCGCAGTATAGACGGCGATATCAAAGCCAACATCAGATATTACTTATCTAGCAAACATCTTAGAATCTCATATCTTCAGAAACTGGGCGTTGAGCTATGGTGGGGAGTTATCTGGACGTTCATACCTATATTCATGCTGAAGGGCGGATACAGTAGTGCCACGATAGGGCTTTTTCTTTCGCTGACACAGTTGCCTTTATTCCTGTTTGAGTTCAAGACAGTCGGTTTCGTAGCGAAGTATGGGTTCAAAAAGATATTTACCTACTGCTATATCGGCCTTACGCTCATATGTCTTTTATCTTTCTTTACCCTTTCCTCCCAGTTGGCGGTGGTACTGGCTCTGATTCTGGCAGGCTCCCTAGCGCTTAGTTTCCTGGAGCCCATCACTGACTTGTTTTTCTTCAGTAGGCTGTCAATCCTGGAAGAAGAAAAAGCCTACCCGACCTATTCCACAGCAGAGCCCGTAGGCAGTATGCTTGCCAAGATAATACCGGGCATATCTCTGGCGCTTTTCTATGACAAAGCAATATTCATCATTCTCGGGATTTCCCTTTTCTTTATCGCGACCAGAGCCTTTGCTATCAGGGGCTGATTTTAGGAGGTTTGTGGTTCCAGGGCTTGTTCCAGGGTGCTTCCTAGCTTTTCGATTTCTTTAAGGTCCAGCACTTTTTCCAAGGAGGTGTATAAATCGGTATCCTCAAACACGGCCTGTATCTTCCTAAGCGCTTTGTCCAGGTCAAACCCGCTTATTTCTCTCACGGCATCCAATCTCTCGGCGGGGAAAGCTTCCAGGTTGCCGTTCGAGGCGTGCATCTTAACCTTTTCTACGACTTCTCTGAAATCGTCGAAGCGGTCGGTGATGATGGCCACTATCATGCCGCTTTCTTCCCTCTCAAACAATCTTTGCTGGTTGCCGTCTACGAGGCCGAACAATTTCTTGGCTTTTCGTTTAATGTAATCTCCGTCCTGTCCTTTTGCGGGCTCTAAGCGTCCTCCGCCGCGCAGTACGTTCTTGACCTGGCTTATGCCAGCCATTACATTTCCACCTATAAGCGCTCGCTTTCTGCTGATTTCGCTTTGCTCTATCTCTCTTGCGAGCGCCGGTTCCTTTGCCTTTTCTACATCGGTTGCGCTCAGGCGCCCTTTCGAAATCTGCGGGCCTGCATTCTCAAAAACAGATTCAACAACTTCCGCCTGCCCGGTTATATACCTTTCCACGCTAAGTGCTCTTTCCAGCTGGCCGTCTTGTCGGGCTACTCCAGCCAGATGACCTTTGATTGCTCCTATGTCAGATGCTAAGATAACAGCCTGCTTGACCTGTTCGGTCCTTATAAGGCCGACTATTGCGCCGTGTGTTTCCGACCCGCGTTTGCGCAGAGCGTTCACGGAAGCCAATTCGCCCTTGAACCCCTTTAACATACCCTGTAGTAGCTCGATAATCTCGGTCGTAGGTTTCGGCGGGCGGCCCAAGTGCCGGCCCATACGGCTCCTATGTAGATGGCTGGACCTGTATTTATATCCTTCTATCGTAATATCATATGCATTTTCTACCATGCGGACGGCTGATCTGGTAGGAAGCTCTTCGGAAGCACTGTACATCTTTTCAAACAGCTCAATGAATAATTCGGTAGCCTCATCTATATCTCTATCGGCGCCTTCCGGTCCGCCGGCTTTCGCAACATCGTCTTCGAACTCCCTTATCACGGGCTCGGCGTAATCCCGCATTTCTAAAACACGGTCATGTATATCCGGTATCTTTCTTGCGGTCCTCGTCGGGAGCCTGAATTTCTGCTTATGGCTTAGGCCAGCAAAAGCCTGCTCCGCTGACTGATAGTTTGCAATTAGAGCGGCATGCTCGGGCTTAAAGGCGCCGAGGCTGATATTGCTCGGGCCGTCTTTTTCAAAGGGGTCGGGCGTATTTGCCAGATTTTCCAGGCGGCCAATGGCTTCAACCGTAGTTGCCATGGCCAGGCAGGTTTCCTCGCCCAGGACTTCTATAGCTTCGGCTGGTACGCCGGCAAGTAATCTATTCGACGCCTCGTCAGCCATAGCGTCTCCCATCGGCGCTCGGCAGAGCTCGCCATTTCTCTCATTCATTTCACATATTATACAACAGTTGCCAAATAAAGCAATAAAACTACAGGTTTAACAACCCTTGCTATAATCATCGCATGGTTCCAGACCCCAGCTTTAAACCTTTCGGGCTTATCTCAATTTTAATTACGTGGATGGGTTTACTTTTTCTGCTATACAAATGGAAGGGTAATAA
This sequence comes from Saccharimonadales bacterium (SeqCode), assembly GCA_035700225.1. GTDB lineage: Bacteria > Patescibacteriota > Saccharimonadia > Saccharimonadales > 2-12-FULL-41-12 > JANWLD01. The sequence goes on along the minus strand of DASSOT010000059.1, from coordinate 207 downwards.
ATCCATGTCCTTCAGCCTTCATGCCGCGCAAACAAAAGCTGGGCAAATTTATTATTTTATACTTTTTTCTATCACGCTCCCGCTTTTCTTTTTATTTATCTTGCGTTGGTATGCACCGTTTCTTGGATTATCGAATATATTCATAGCAGTGGTCTTGGTTGGGATATTGGGGCAAATTTTGGCCATAATTGTACCTGCGGTAGGCGG
>DASSOT010000058.1:0-2425 GCA_035700225.1 Saccharimonadales bacterium (SeqCode) | reverse complement strand
ACCATCTATGAAATCCGGGTCGAATTCAATCCCTCTTTTCTTCAACTGTTCGATTGTTACATCTATCATCCGGAATGTGCTGGCGGACTTAACTTTGTCTTCTTCGGTGGCATCAGGCCCATAAGTGCCCGTTTCAATTTTGAAAATATCATTTAATACGTCATGCACATGGTGATAACCGATAAGTACCAGAGTAGTTTGCTCATCTCGATCTTCATAATCTTCAGCCTTTTCCCCAGGCAAGACGGCTTTAGTCGTCAGAGGGTCTATTATAGGACTGCTTATTCCGTCTATTCTGTGTTCTCTGGCGTAAAGCTCACGATTGCCATCAATTGCAGGATGTGTCCCATTATCGGGGTCAATAGCCAAAGCTTCATATGTCGGAAGTTCAATCCTATTTTTACTATGTACATTAGAGCCGCTGGCAATGACAAGGCCTTTTGTTTCAATCCTGAACTCGGGGTCGGGTTCTTGCAACACAGCGAAATCAACCCATTCTTTGTTCGGGTTTATTACTGTTACGGGCTGGCCTGCAGAACCTTTGATGGCCATATCTAATTCAGCTATCCGCTGGCAGGCTTCCAGGTCAGGATTTTCCGGGAGCATCAAATCTTCATTGCCTAAAGCCAGAGCTATTACGTTCTGAAGACGCGGATCATATATCCCTAAGATATCCTTAAGCTTTGCCTCATTTAATGTGCCGATCTCTCCCTGGTGTCGTTCCTCAATACCGCCTATTTGTGTATCGATTTCTTTAAGCCTTGCTTCTACTCCGTCAAGCCCGCTTTTTGCTTCCGCCACCCCTGATTGGGCGGCGGTTAGTTCGGTTTGTGCTTTTAGTGCTTCAGCACTTAATTCAACATCCATACTATAACTAGTTATATTTCGTTTAGATCTACATTGAATAAGCCGGCTTTGAACTTCACCAGCTTGCTAAGATCTATATGAATACCGAGTTTAAGCGCCAGGACGGATAATCGCGAGGCCTCTTTACCAGCGGCGTCTTTATCATGTTCACCGATTTGCGCTAAACGACTGTCGAAAAACTGATGAAGGAATTTGCCGGCCGCATTCCCGGTAAGGATGAAGTCCTCGTTACCTCCGCGTTGCAGAAGTTCTTCAGCATTTACTTCACCGGTAAATTCTTCCAGTACCCTTATATGCGTAGGGTCGGTCAATGGCAGGTGAGAGTCCTCGATCTGGGTTTTTGACAACCCGACGGCGCCCCTAATCTCGTCATCTTCATCGCCGGTTCGGTCAACTACGGGGTCATAGGTATATTCATCTTTTTTGATTTCATCAAAATTGCCCGAAACGAAGCCGAACGCAGGAGACCTTTCACCGCCGCCGACATCGTACGGTTGCAATGGAACTCGCACTCTGTCCACTCCACCCTCATCATCTTTGGACGTGTCTATAAGTAGTCCTTCGTTATATTGTCTGGTACGGCCAAAAGCCATATTGCCGTCCTGGACTACCACAAATACGGCGCCATGATTTTCTTTTACGGCGCCATCGACTGCCGCTATTCTTTCAAGACCCTCGCGGCTTGTATCTCCCCCGGTTGCAAAGGCGGCATACAAAAGCTGGTCGCCGCGCAGAGCATCAGGTTTGCTGGCAAGTGTACGCAAGCGGCCTTTCCAGTGCGATACTCTGCCGCTATGAGATTTAAGCTCACCTTCATACCGGACCTTATCCCTTATGAGCGGAGCTCGTTCTTCCTCAAGTTCCGCCAATTCTATCTCATGACAAGCTTGTAGCTGAGCCAGCTCTCTTTCATGACGCGTTTCAACACTTGTCTTTTTAGCAGTTAAATCGTTAAGTCCGCTGATGGCCGCATCGTGTCCTTCCTGAAATTCCTGCCTTTCCTGTCCTGCATCCAATGCTTTGGGCAGTGAAACTTCAGGGCCTTTTTCTGCGCCATCGCCATTTCCACCATTTGCACTTTGGTCAGTCATAACCAGCTCCTTATTTTTGCAAATTTTATCACTAAATGGTCTTATTAGCAACATTTTATTAAAATAAGCAATTTCGCTTGGAGCCTGAGTCTGCTAGCATGTTTTTAACTATGAGGTTGTTGTTTTTAGGATTGTTCGTATTCGGGCTGGCTTATTCGCCCATATACCTGATGGAAAAATTCGTACAGCCCCAGTTGGATGTACTCAGGTATCAGTATTCGCATGCCGAAGAAATCGCCAACAACGCCGCCGGCATAAAAACACACAACCAGAATTATTAGGCTTGGCGAGCTTTCTTTTCGGACTTGGCTTTAATGAGTTTTTCGTCGGCTTTTTCGGCTGTCTTGCCGACGGCACCGGTGATACTTATGGTTGCTGAGCCATAATCCCGCCTGCCGAAAGTCTTGACCACCTCTTTCTTTATTTGTTTCGCAGTGTCTCTGTGTGCCAGCACTACGAACTCATCG
>DASSOT010000057.1:0-9134 GCA_035700225.1 Saccharimonadales bacterium (SeqCode) | reverse complement strand
AAGGTTTCAAGCCGGAGCTGATACACATCGGGCAAAGCGCCAGTAGTGTGCGCATGAAATCAAAATATGCTAATGCCACACGCATCGGTCTGAGTCTTTATGGACTTAATCCTTTCCCGACTGGTCATAAGCTTTATTCTGAGTTCAAGAAAAATCTTAAACCCGCCTTAAAGTTCGTATCCACCATAAGCAAAGTCAATTACTTGAAACCAGGGGATGGAGTGAGCTATAACTACACCTTCAGAGCAAAGAAAAATATGAAAATAGCGGTTCTGCCACTTGGTTATTACGAAGGTATCGACTGGCGGCTGAGTAATAAAGGAAAGGTTAAGCTTGGCGAGAAATTCCTTCCCATAGTCGGTAAGGTCTGCATGAATCACACCATGATTGATATCAGCGGTACGTCCGCCAAAGTCGGTGATGAAGTAGCGGTCTTCAGCGACAATCCTGACGATGAGAATTCCCTGGATAACATAGCCGCTCGCCATGCGCTTTTCATCTATGAGTTGGCAACCAGACTTTCGCCCGATGTCAGGAGGGTCCTGGTATGAGATTGAATGTAGTACATCCCGGAGCGGACGAGCTTAAATATGAGATACGTGGTATCGTGCGCTTCGCAAACAAACTGGAGGAAACCGGCATCGACATAATCTGGGAAAACATCGGCGATCCAGTAGCAAAAGGCGAAGAAGTACCGCAATGGATACGCGACATAATCGCAAAGGAAGCAGAAAAATCCAGTGAATCTTACGGCTACTCGCCGACCAAAGGCCTGCTTTCTGCCCGCAAATTCTTGGCGCGCACCAGGTCGGCAGAAACGGGCGCCAAGCTCACCCCTGAAAATATAATTTTCTTCAATGGCCTCGGCGATGCCGTGACCAAAATATACACTTGGCTCAATCCGATGGCCAGGGTGCTAGGCCCAAACCCTGCTTATCCGACGCATTCGTCGCTGGAAGGCGCGCACAGCCATAAACCTATGCTGACTTACGATCTAGACCCGGACAAAGGCTGGTTGCCCGACCCGAAAGAAGTCCGACGTTTGGTCAAAGAGGACCCCTCCATAGCCGGACTGTTGATAATAAATCCGGACAACCCTACGGGCGTTGTTTACCCCGAGGAAATACTAAAAGAATTCGTAAGCATCGCCAAAAGATACAAGTTGTTTCTGATATCGGACGAGATATATGCCAACCTTGCTTTTGAAAATAGCGGGTTTGTCTCCTTGGCTAGCCTGTCCAAGAACGTCCCGACCCTGATAATGCAGGGCCTTTCAAAGGAAGTTCCCTGGCCCGGTAGCCGATGCGGCTGGATAGAGTTTTACAACACCCGTACAGACACCAACTTTTCCGCTTACGCGCGCTCCATAGAGGATGCCAAGATGACGGAAGTCTGTTCCACGACCTTGCCCCAAGCTGTCCTGCCGGATATCCTGGGCCATCCGAAATACGGCCCGCATCTGCAGGAGCGGCGGGCCAAGTACGAAGCCCGGGCGGAAAAAGCCATCGAGATATTAAGCGCCAGCAAGCATCTGAAAGTGGTCAAGCCCAAAGGCGCATTTTATCTGGCGGTCACGTTCAGCGACGAGTTAAAAAAAGGCAGGCCCAAGCTCAGGGCAAAAAACTGGAAAGCCCAGTTGCTTTTGGAGTCCGAGCTTAGAAAGATAAAAACTACCGACTTTGACAAAAGGTTCTGCTACAAATTGCTGGCGGCAACGGGCATCTGCACTGTGCCTCTGGCAAGCGGATTCAACAGTCATGAACCGGGCTTTCGGATGACACTGCTTGAAAACGACGAGGAAAAATTCGAAAAAACATTACGCACCATACTTCAAGCAGTCGAATCTGTTAAAATAGGGTAACGTGAAAAGATACAACCCGAAGGATATTGAGCCCAGAACAGTCCGGGGGACTGTTTCTGTAGACACGAAGGAACTGTTGTTGTGAAAAGATATGAACCTAAGAAGATAGAGCCGCATTGGCAGAAGACTTGGGCGGAGTCCAGGATTTACCAGGCCACGGAAGATTCGAAAAAACCCAAGCGCTACGTACTGGAATATTTTCCTTATCCCAGCGGCGCCGCCATGCATGTCGGACATGTCCGCAACTACACCATAGGCGATGTGAACAGCCGGTGGGGCCGGATGCGCGGACACAACGTATTGCACCCTATGGGCTGGGATGCCTTCGGACTGCCAGCGGAAAATTATGCCATAAAGACCGGTATCAGCCCACAAAAGACCATTGCTGAGAGCACAAAGAAATTCAAACAGCAATTGATGCAGATGGGCTTTGACTATGACTGGTCCAGAGAAATCAACAGTTCCGACCCCAGCTATTACAAATGGACGCAGTGGTTTTTTCTTTTGCTATACAAAAGAGGCTTGGCATACCGCAAGGAAAGCCTGCAATGGTGGTGCCCGGTGGATAAGACCGTACTTGCCAACGAGCAGGTTGAAAATGGTGTATGTTGGCGTTGCGGTTCGCAAGTAGAGAAAAAGGCGTTGCCGCAATGGTTTTTCAAGATTACCGAGTATGCCGACCGCCTGCTGGATGACCTGGAAGAATTGGATTGGAACGAATCCATAAAGTCCATGCAACGCAACTGGATAGGCCGCTCGAACGGTGCCGAAATAAATTTCAGAATAGACGGAAAAACAGACAAAATCAAGGTCTTTACCACCCGGCATGATACGCAGTATGGCGTAACTTTTCTGGTGCTGGCGCCGGAACATCCGCTGGTCAGTGAGATAACTACAAAGGAACAAAAAAACCTTATTGCGAATTATTTGCAACAAGCTCAGGCCAAAAGCGATATACAAAGGCAGGAAGATAAGGAAAAAACGGGCGTATTTACCGGTGCTTACGCAATAAATCCTGCAAACGGCGAAAAAATTCCCATCTGGATAGCGGATTACGTGCTGTGGGGTTATGGCACCGGCGCGGTAATGGGCGTGCCTGCGCACGATGAGCGCGACAATGAATTCGCCCATAAGTATGATTTACCTATTATAAAAGTACTGGAGACGGATGATGAAACCGATTTTCATTCCGAAGGAAAAGTGATAAATTCCGACAAGTACAATGGAATGCGCTCCGAAGATATGCGCGAGAAGATACTGGCTGACTTTGTAAAAGCGGGCGTGGCTGAAGAAAGAATCAATTACAAGATACGGGATTGGCTCATCAGCCGACAGCGCTACTGGGGCGCTCCGATACCGATAATCCATTGCCCGAAAGATGGCGTAGTGTCGGTACCGGAAAAAGATTTGCCGGTTACTCTGCCGGAAATGAAGTCGTATGAACCTAGCGGGGACGGGCGAAGTCCTCTCGCCAGGGTAGAAGAATTCGTCAAAGTAAAATGCCCGAAGTGCGGTGGTGATGCAGAGCGCGAAACCGACACCATGGACGGCTTTGCCTGTTCGAGCTGGTATTTCCTGCGTTTTGCCGACCCGCATAATGAGAAAAAGCCGTTCAGCGATGAAAAAGCCAGGTTCTGGTTGCCGGTGGATGATTATATCGGAGGCGCCGAACACGCCGTCATGCACCTGCTTTATGCCCGATTTTGGACAAAAGTGATGTATGACGAAGGGCTGATAAGTTTCAAAGAGCCGTTCACTTCGCTTCGCAACCAGGGCATGATACTTGCGCCAGACGGCCAGAAGATGAGCAAAAGCAAAGGCAACACGATAGAACCCGACAGCTTGATAGAGCAAGGTTACGGAGCTGACTCTATACGTATCATGGAACTGTTCATCGGCCCGTGGAACCAGGCCGCCAGCTGGAGCGTCGAAGGTATCGGCGGGTGTTTCCGCTTTTTGCAGAGAGTCTGGACACTTACGCATGAATATATCGATGCAGGCGAAAAAGAAGATAGCTCAAATGACGAACTTTTGAAGGTTTCTCATAAAGCGATAAAGAAAGTTTCGCAAGATTTGGCGGAAATGAGTTTCAACACCGCCATAGCTACGCTTATGGAAACGACCAACGAACTTTATAAGATAAAAGCCCGGGACAATTACTCCGACAAGAACTGGGAGTTTGCTGTAAAGACCATGCTTCAACTGCTCGCTCCGTTTGCGCCGCATATAGCGGAAGAACTTTGGCATGACATAGGCATGAAAGATTCAGTTCATATCAGTGAATGGCCGGTGCATGATGAAAAATACCTGGCTAGCGATGAGATTACCATAGTCGTACAGGTCAACGGCAAGGTCAGGGCCAACATTACCGTTCCCAGCGATTCGGACGAAGAAACCATAGTAACCACCGCCAAAAGCGAAGACAAGGTCAAAGGTTATCTGGAAAATAAAAAGGTACGTAAAACTATTTACGTACCTCGGAAATTGGTTAACTTCGTAGTTTAGTGACCCAGATATATCTGTGCCTGAGCGACGTCGTTGTTAGCATCTTCGCATGCGGATTGCTCAGCGAATACGCTTGCAGGGTGTTGCAAACCCGGCTCGCCACCAGGGTTGGGAACAAGATCAACTTGTCGGCCTACTAAAGCGCTTACGCATCTTTCTCTGGCTTTTTCTTCTGAAGCTGAAATGGTTGCATCCGGATTAAATACGTTAACTAAGGCTTCAGTGGTGCCTTTTACCATATCCCGCCCTGTTTCGGTAGTGGCGGCAGTTGCGCCGGTGATTAAAACGACTGCCAGAAAAGCTTTTCCAGCTCTAGTGGCTCGTTTTCCTCTTTCGGTAAGAGTAATACCCGACCGTTCGCCAATTGACTCTCTGCTCATAACTGGACTATAATAGCACTTATGCTAAATTTTGTCAATATATTTTATTCTTTTACCCCTGTACAAACAGTTGAAAAATATTTCGTATATGCTAAAATGCAAGTTAACGATTAATTAATTATTCTCGCAAGGCTTGAAAGAGGCCGTGCAAGAAGGGAGAATTTAGTGGGAAAACCCAAGAAACGAACCACGCATCGCCGTACCGGCACCCGTCGGAGCCATCTGGTCATCAAACTTGCCCGGAAAGTAAACGCAAAAAGTCCGGTCAAAGCATTTACCACCAGGCGAGAGTCCGGAAAAAAGCTTACAGAGAATAAATAATTACTCGCGAAAACGCTCCTTAAAATAAGTTATAATAGCTTTCAGGAGTAGTATTAACAATATGAGTGCCAATCGCCATTTAGGCCGGATTATAGCCCTCCAAACTCTATATGAAGTAGCATTTCGACATGACTGCAAAGATGACAAGGTCGAGATAGACTCCATATTGAAGCGTAATATGGGGCGCTACAAAGCGGCGCTGGATGACAAAGACTTCATAGTCAAGCTAGTCAAGGGGGTAGACAAGCAGGCGGCACGGATTGATAAACAGCTCCAACCTATAGCTCCGGAATGGCCGCTTGACCAGATTGCGAAGATTGACCTGTGCGTGCTCAGGATCGGGGCTTATGAACTGAACAATCACAAAGATGTCCCGAGTAAAGTCGTCATCAACGAAGCCGTCGAGCTGGCTAAATCCTTCGGTGGAGATAATTCATCCAAATTTATCAATGGCGTACTGGGTACTCTCCTAAAACAGATAGAAGGCAAGGATACGAAGGCCAAGCCAGCTAAAACTGCAAAAAAATCCAAAAAGACCGCTAAATAACCGAAAGGCAATACATTTATAGATGAAGAAACCGAATATGAAAAAACCTAATATGAAGAGGCCCAAGCCGATAGAGGGTATAAAGAAGTTCATACCCCGCCGCAGGCCTGCTATCAACGAGGTAGTGCGAGAGCCGACCAGCGGAGGTATGGTCTTCAGGCGCAACAAGAAGAATGAAGTAGAAATACTGCTTATTCAGGATGCTAAGAACAGATGGACCATACCAAAAGGCCATATCGAGGATGGCGAACTGGCGAAAGACACCGCCGAGCGGGAAATCCGCGAAGAAACAGGCTTGCAGGAGATGAAAGTCCTAAATTGGCTGGGCAAAATCAACTTCCGTTACCGTAGATCGACCAGCCTGGTACTGATGACCACGGAAATCTTTCTGGTTCAGGCCAAAGGCAACACCGACAACCTCAAACCTGAAGACTGGATGAACGGAATCGGCTGGTTCAAGGCCAGCGATGCTCTTGATAAGATTGAATACGAAGATATCGGCAAACTGATACTTCTGGGATTAAAAAAGATAAGACATGCCGGACTCTAAACCTACACATATAGATAAACACATAGTCAACAAATACAGACAGTTCGCCCGCGAAGTGCTGGGGGTGGAATTCAAAGACATCTTTCTTTTGATAACCGCTTTCACACACCGCTCGTACGTGAACGAACACAAGAAGACCGCCAAAGAGCACAACGAAAGGCTGGAATTTCTAGGCGACGCTGTTTTAGAACTGGCCGTTACCGAGTATCTTTACGATAATTTCCCAGAACCGGAAGGTATATTGACCAACTGGCGTAGTGCGCTTGTCCGCACCGAGAGCATCGGCTCTGCGGCGGATAAAAGCGGTTTTGAGCCTTATCTCAGGCTGAGCAAGGGCGAAAGGCGGGGCACCGAACGGGCCAGGGCGCAGATACTGGCTAATTGCTACGAAGCTGTGGTAGGCGCACTCTATCTGGATCAAGGCTACCAGCCCTCGCAGGCATTCATCGCCAAGACGATACTTTCAACCCTGCCAAAGATACTGGAAACCGGCTCATGGATGGATGCGAAAAGCCGTCTTCAGGAACTTGCCCAGAGCAAAGAGGGCTCAACCCCTGTTTACAGAGTGCTTGAGGAGATAGGCCCCGACCACGATAAGACATTTACCATAGGTGTGTTCGTATCAGGCAAACTTCGCGGAAAAGGCATAGGCCACAGCAAACAGACCGGCCAGCAGAAAGCCGCAGAAGAAGCCCTTGTATATTACGAAGATGCCGCGGATAAGAAACAGCTTAAAAGAAAGCAGACACGATAAAACCTTCACCTCTGTTGACATCTAAGGCTTTTATCTGTAGAATAACCAGGATATTGAATATTGTTTTAATTCCTGGCTTGCAGGATAAGGTACAAAGGAAGATTTTTATTAGATGCTAAGTATACGCATGCAAAGATTAGGCAGGAAAGGCTACCCGGTTTACAGGGTGGTTGTCCAGGATAGCAGGCAGTCGCCTTCCAGCGGCAAATACGTCGCACTGCTGGGCAACTACAACCCGCACACGAAGGCAGTCAACCTGGAGAAAGACAAAGCGGAGCACTTTCTTAAGCACGGTGCCCAACCTTCCGAAAGCGTAGTAAGGCTGTTTACCCAGGAGAAAATCTCTATCCCGAAATGGGTAAAGAAGCCCGCCAAACAGAAAAGAGAAATCAAGAACATAGAGAAGCTCCGCAGGAACCGTCCTGCTGGAGAAGAGGTGCCAGCCGCGGAAGCACAGGCGGAAGAAGCCGCTGAAGCTCCTGCAAAGAACCAAGAAGCTGAGAGTACACCCGCAGAAGCGGAAAATACAGCCGAGAACAAGCCGGCTGAAGAAACACCCGCAGAAGCTCCGGTGGAAGAAAAGCCTGCCGAAGCACCTGCTGAAACCAAAGAGTAAATCGTTACCGGTTTGTCTTTAGCAAACGTGTTTTGCTATACTAATCAAACGGATATTAACAAGGAGGAAGCCGGTGAGTATCGACCAGCAATTTGTAGAATTTGTAGTAAAGTCATTAGTCAGCAAGCCTGATAAGGTCAAAGTTGAACGACGCATAGACGAAAAGGGAGTTCTGCTAGAACTTACCGTAGACCCCGAGGATCTAGGCCGGGTTATCGGCAAGAGGGGCGCTACGGCACAGAGTATACGCACGCTTTTGCGCGCTTTGGGTACTAAGAATGACGCCCGATATAACCTCAAGATAGTCGACAACGGGCCGGCTCGAGATTCAGGCTCAGCGTCGTCTGACGATGAAGACAGCAAACAAAGCGGAGGTCTGTGGGGCGACGAAGGAAGCTCTGACAAGGACGACGACAAAGAAGCAGAAAACGTCATCAGTTCCGCCGCAGAAGGTTTGGAAGACGAAGAAGACGAAGAAAAAGAAGACAAGGACGACGAAAAGAACGATAGTTTTTCGCGGACACGCAAAGAACTAGCCGACCTTGACGACCTAGACGTCTGAGAACTCCACGCCGCGTTTGCCTGCTTTCGCGCGGAGCACGAAACACCGCAAACGCTTTTGGCGAATCCCTGCGTCATTTTTTCTCCGGTGCTCCATCAACGTATTATTTATACGTTTCAGTCCGCTCCTCAAAAATTCCTTGCGCTTCATCCAAGCGTGAAGCTCTCAGAATCATAAAAAAGTTGATTTTAGCGAGTAATTTATCTATAATCTTGTTAGTCAAATGACTAAAACAAAATAAAAAGCTCGTTGCGAGCAATTCGAAAAAACCGAATTGGAGCTTTATGTGGCAGAACGAACCCAGGCTATGGGTTCTTTTTGTTTCAGATTGTATTGTACCCAAGTGCGTAAAATCTGAAACCATGGGATAATATATCTATATGAAAATACAGGTTATCAGTTTGTTTCCGGAGATGTTTGCGCCGGTGCTTGAAACCAGCATGCTTTTCAAGGCCAAAGACAAAGGTATAGTAGAGTTCGAGTATATAAGTTTGCGTGATTTTGGCCTGGGACCAAGGAAAACCGTAGATGACGTAGTCTACGGGGGCGGAGACGGCATGTTGCTCAAGCCGGAGCCTTTGGTAGCGGCTATAGAGCACGCCAAGGCCAAATCGCCTGCGGCCAAAGTCCTACTTATGACTCCAAAGGGCAAAAAATTCGTTCAAAGCGAGGCAAAAAGACTGGCCAGCTCCGGTCAAGATATGATATTTGTATGCGCACGCTATGAAGGATACGACGAAAGGGTAGTAAAGTTCGTAGACGAGCAGATATCGATAGGGGATTACATTCTTACAGGAGGGGAATTGCCGGCTATGGTCGTCATTGATGCGGTCGTCAGGTTATTGCCAGGCGTGTTGGGCGGCGAAACCAGCGCTGAGATAGAAAGCTTTTCAGATGGACAAACCCTGGAATACCCGCAGTACACAAGGCCGGAAGAATTCCGGGGCATGAAAGTCCCACAGGTTTTGCTTAGCGGCCATCACGGGGAAATAGCAAAGTGGAGGGAACAAAACTCCAAAAAAGCCGGTTAGCCTGCTA
>DASSOT010000056.1:0-2338 GCA_035700225.1 Saccharimonadales bacterium (SeqCode) | reverse complement strand
ACCGCTTGTGAAAATACTTTCTCCCAGTTGCTCTTATAGCCGTAGTCGGATGGGTGGAAGAAGTCGCCACCGAAAGTCCTTAAGCCGTGATTCTCCGCGACCCGTTCATACAAATCTACCAGTCTTATACCGTATTTTGGTGCCAATTCGCGCATTATGCCGTTAGCCTTCACGACCGTATCTTCATGACCGCCCAGCCTGCTCCCTTTGAAAGACGGTATGTCAGCCATTATGGTATTTTGCGGAAGTTTTCCTAAAAGCTCGTCCATTTGTGCCCTGAATCTATCCGGCGCAAAAGAAAGTATGTCATTCGCACCTATATCTATGGTGATGACCTGCGGGTTTGAAATATTCAGCGACTCATAGGCCGGGAGTTGCGACTGCAGTACATCGGAGACCTTAGCGCCACTTTTGCTCAGATTTATAACATGCACCGGGCTGTCTTGCTCGCCAGCCATCTGCCGGACCAGCAGGCCGACATAACCTTTGTCGGGGCGAGATGCCCCGACTCCTTGCGCCGCTGAATCACCGAAAGCGACATATACCAGGTCGTTATCACCGATAGGCTTTTTATTAACCATGTCCCAGTATCTCTGATAACGCGCAAGCTGAGTATATAACTCCCCCACCCGCAAAATGATAACCAGCAAGACAAGCAATAATACTCCAATGACTATCCTCATATTTAATAGACTATAACAAAGGCTGTGCTTATCCTTGCAAATTAGAGCTTATGATAGGAAAATAAACTAAAAGGGAGAAGGCGATGGGCCAAGTTGCAAAAACTGTGAGTGCAGAACAGAAATTCATTGAAGGAAGGCAAGGGTTTTTGATTCCGGAAGTTGATACGGCCGAGCTTAGCCCCCGTGAATTTCTACAGTTTTTCAGAGATACATTAAACGCTAATTTAGAAGCTAGGAGCGGCCGCAAGTTGAGTTTTTATTATTCTCGAGCTTATCCGTTTAGCCAGCGATTCGTATTACCTTCTTCGGAAGACCACCCTCTGGTATTAATGCAGTACGAGCAAAGCGGGTGGCAGAATTCCTTCGGCGATAAGGCAACACACGATATTCTGGTTGAGCCTAAGGAGCCGGGTGATTTTGAACCATTCCTGCAAATCAACCATCCTGTAGAGTTACAGACGCTTACCGTATCGCCAGCCAGCGGAGGAGGTTTGACCTTTTATTCCCGTGGGGGAACTACTGGGGAGTTCGGCGAAGGCAGTCCCGCGGAAAGACAAAATTTAGGTCGGGTTGCTTCAGATTTTGTAGAGCTGGTTTCCTAGGTTTTTATTAAATGCCTGGCCAGTATATTGGCTTTACTTTTGCCTATCAGTTTTTGTATTTCCGTTTGTTTAGCGCTAAACACTGCGCTAACACTTCCGAAGTGTCTGATTAATTTTTTGCGAGTTGCGGGGCCGATTCCGGGAATTTCATCCAAAACTGAAGCGCTTTGTCTGCCGCGTTTCAGTGTGCTGTGGTAGCTGACAGCAAAGCGGTGGCTTTCATCGCGTATCCGCTGTAATAGTTTCAAAGCATCACTGTTAGCGTCTAGAATTTGAACTTCGTATTGCGAATCTTTTGCAATAAGGTTCGAGTTTGGTTTTTTGTTGTTTATATCTTTACTGGGGTTAGCTTTTTCATATTGCGAATCTTTCGCAATAACGCGATGGGGGATTATGATTTCCTCAAAGCGCTTAGCTAACCCTATCAGAGGTATATTTATTCCCGTTTCTTCCAGCACGGTCAGAGCTGAACTGACCTGGCCTTTTCCACCGTCTATCAGTATAAGGTCCGGATTGCCCCACTTTTTTACGTTTGATTCTGAAAATCTACGCATTATAACCTCTCTCATATGGGCGAAGTCGTCATTGCCTTTTATGCGTGATTTGAACTTGCGGTACTGGCTTTTGTCCGGCACACCTGCGGTAAACACGACCATACTTGCCACCGTATCCGTCCCCTGCATATGTGAGATATCAAAGCCTTCGATGCGTCTGGGAACATCGATACTAAGAAGCTTTGAAAGTTCAACAAGCCCTTTGTCCTTGCTGATATCTATACTTTCGCGGTCACCGAAAATAGTTCTGGAATCAAGTTTTTTGAGCGCGAATAATTTGTTGCGAAGCGAAGCGGCCTCCTCGTATCTTTTTTCTTTCGCCGCTCTTTTCATCTCTTTTTCAATATCGGAAACCAGGCTTTTACGCTTGCCGGTGATGTATCTGATAAGCATGTTCAAATTCCTGCGGTAATCTTTCAGGCTGGTCATGTCGGCCTCCAGACCGGGACAAAGCCCGATCTGTGCCTGAAGGCAGGCGCGCTTAGGTATGTTGGTCGGC
>DASSOT010000055.1:0-3332 GCA_035700225.1 Saccharimonadales bacterium (SeqCode) | reverse complement strand
GGGATTATTTTCCAGTAACCTCTTTAGGGAGTCGTGCATTATATTATCCAGTCTTAGCGCGCCGTTGCTTCCACCGGTGATAAGAAGAAGTAAATCTGACGGCTTGAGATCAAGTTCTTTACGTTTTTTGCGTCTTATTTCTGCTGAAGGGTGAGTAAAATCCGCAGTCAGCGGTATACCTACATAATGTAGCTTGTCTTTGGGATAAGAATAATATTCCGAAGGCATACCCACGGCATTCGCGCTGGCTTTTTTAGCGATAAGCCGGTTGGTAAGGCCGGGTAAGGCATCGGAATCATGTGTTACATAAGGTATTTTAAGCACCCTGCAGGCCAGGCCGACAGGCACGCCCACATAACCGCCCTTTATGAAAACTACGTTAGGCCTGACCCTTAACAGCAACCAGTAACTCTCTGTTATTCCGACAAAAAGTTTGAATACGTCGCGTATATTGTACAGAAACGTCTTAAAATCCAACACTCTCCTGAAAAGACTCTGCCCGTGGTACCGCCGGTATTTTCCAGCGTTGATATAGTATATTTTCTCAATCACGCCCTTGTCGGCCCCATTGAATATATGGTTGAAAACACCCATGCGCTCGGTCACTACCGATATCCTATAGGCCGGATGTTTGCGTTTCAGATGATTAGCGATTGCCAGGAGAGGCGTAATATGGCCTCCGCTGCCCCCGCCTACCAATAGGACTTTCAACGGCTCCTCCTTTCCTGGTGCTTACAGATACGTTTCTTATCGTGGAATAGCTAGTGTACCTGGAAATCTGAAAAACTACGCCTAACGCCGCCATTATAAAGACCAGGCTGGTACCGCCATAGCTCACCAGCGGCAACGTAATTCCTTTCAGCGGCAGAAGTCCTATCATGGCCCCGATATTTATTATTGTCTGCGTGCTAAGCCAGGCTAAGACTCCTATCACGACCAGGCGGGAAAACGAATCCGCCGTCCTTAGTATCGTGCGCCGCATACGGGCAAAAAGAACCGCATAAAGTCCTATGACCGCGCTGGTACCGATAAATCCGAATTTTTCGCCCAGGATAGCAAAGATTGAGTCGTTTTCCGCTTCAGGCAGATAACCGTATGCTTGCACACCGTTGGCCAGACCGAGACCGAAAATCCCGCCGCTCCCCACGGCTATAAGCGCCTGGCAAGACTGATATCCTTCAGATTGGCAGTCTTTAGCCGGGCTCAAAAAACTGGCCAGCCTATCCCTTCTGTAGGGGGTCGTGGATATGGCCAAAGTAGTAAGTATCAGGATTATTCCGGCTATTATACCTATTTTTTTCAGGGGTAAACCGGCAGAAAAACCCATAACTGCCACAATCGCAATCATGACACCCGCGGAGCCAAGGTCGCTTTCCAGGCCGGCTATAAGTATTCCTATAAGACCCACTAATATGACCAGCGGTTTCAAAGTCTTTTCCGACGATTCTATCTCGTCCTTGGCCAGTCTTTCAACCAAGAATCCGGCCAGCCATACTATGAGGGTGAATTTGACCAGCTCCGCAACCTGGAAGGAAAAACCACCTACTTGTATCCAGCGATATGCTCCATTGGCCTCCTGGCCGAAGACCTGGACCGCCACTATCATCAACAATGAAAGCCATATCAAAGACTTAGTGAATCTCTTTATAGTATTAAGCGGCAGACTGCTGAAAAAAATAAAACCTGCGACGCCAAGCGACAAAGCTATAAGCTGTTTTGTCACATAATAATGCTCGCTTACACCTTGTGCCGCGGCCAGACCCGGGCTTATCGAATAAACCACGACGATACCTATCAAAAGCAATGTGAATGATACTATTACCAACCAGTAATCCGGCTTATGTTTTCGAAATACCGCTTGCGAATCACCGCCCTCGCCCGGGGGTTTGTTCGTTGCGGGTATTCGTCTTGTCCAACTTCTTTTCCTCGGCCTTCTAAACATGGTAATTACCGATTATGAATATCATCAGGCCTACGAACGCACACACCTGGCCCAGTATCCAGAACCGCATCGTCACTTTGGTTTCAGGCCAGCCGGAAGCTTCAAAATGATGGTGTATCGGCGCGACCTTGAATACCTTTTTCCCGCCACGCAATTTCTTGGACGTTATCTGCACGAGCGACGAACCGGCTTCTACCACGAAGACGGCGCCGATTATAGGCAGAAGCAATACGGTATCGGTAATCATCGCCACCACTCCGAGTGCGGTACCCAGGGCGAACGAGCCCACGTCGCCCATAAAGAACCTTGCCGGGTATATATTGAACCAGGTATAGCTTAGCAAAGCTCCGACTATGGTCAGACAAAAACCGGCTATACCGAACCTGCCCTGCATAAAGGCTATGATTGCATATACGCCGAAAGCCGAAGAGGCCAGCCCTCCTGCCAGTCCGTCAAGGCCGTCGCTGATATTGACCGCATTGGCCGTACTGACCACGACCAACACGAAGAGAGGGATTATCAGCCACCCTATGCCTATGTCCCCTACCCCAGGCAACTGTATCGTACTGTAATCAAGCTTGTAATAAAAGAACAGGCCGCCTATCAGCGCAACGAACGTAATAAGACCAAGTTTCAACCTGGTAGAAAGCCCGGCGGTACCGTTGCCCGAGCCTTTCAGGTTGACGATGTCGTCAATCAATCCAACGAACCCGGCCCCCAGGAATGCCGCTATCGGCAACCATGTTTGCTCCCTAGAAAAATTCAAAGCCACAGTAACGGCGGCCACAGAAACTACGAATATCAACCCTGCCATTGTAGGTATGTTCCGGCGGTGCTTTCCTGCATGCAGTTTTGCGAAAATCTTGGCTTTTTCACCGGTAGTTGCCTCAGTACGAGGCTTCTTCCACCACTTTCCGCGGTAGGCGAACGTCGTATAAAGAGGCGTCAGGACCATACTGAGCGCGAACCCCATGAAAGCCATGAATAACATCTGGAGCAGTCGTGCACTGTCAACGGATATTAGGAACGTGTCATTCATCGGGGTTTCCTTTCATGGTTTTTAATTTTTGCGCCGTTTTTCATATACTTAGCTTCTCTATTTATTATACCTGTTTTAGTGTGCTCTCGGAATCGAGAAATTATCTATAAGCAT
Organism: Saccharimonadales bacterium (SeqCode); assembly: GCA_035700225.1. GTDB lineage: Bacteria > Patescibacteriota > Saccharimonadia > Saccharimonadales > 2-12-FULL-41-12 > JANWLD01. The sequence goes on along the minus strand of DASSOT010000055.1, from coordinate 237 downwards.
ATTGGAAACTTTTGCGAACAAAGGCTCCGCCGCAACAGTGCCGGCGTAGTAGTTGACTTTCGGTTTGTCTGTTCTGACCATGATTACATATTGCGGTTTGTCGCCGCCCACATATCCGATGAAGGTACCGTTGAATACATCGTCCAGATAAGTTCCGTCAGGTCCGGGGACCTGGGCTGTGCCGGTCTTGCCGCCTATCCTGTATCCGTCATGCAGAATCATCTTATATCTTTTGAC
>DASSOT010000054.1:0-32970 GCA_035700225.1 Saccharimonadales bacterium (SeqCode) | reverse complement strand
TCTTTTGGAAGCTTTCGGGATACAGGTAGCCCTCCAAGCTGGCGTTCTTCGGCTTGTCCGTAAGCGCAGGGTGCGATGCATACTGCCCCGGTTCCAGGGCCTTGTCCACTTTGCTCGCGCTGAAACCGGCTTTTATCAGGTCTTTTCTGATTTGGTCTATCCTGCGGGCAGGGTAAATCGTCACCAGGTCGGTAGCAATCCTGCCCTCCATCAGCTGGTTGACTATCTCCGGCACGGACTGTGACGGCTTGAACAGATAAGTGCCGAATTTCAGCTTGTCGCGCAGATTGTTGTTGCGTACGTACCATTCCAGCGCCCAGTCGCTCTTGATAATGCCTTTTTGTTTCAAGGTTTCAGCAATGGCTCCGGGCGATGTGCCAGGCTCGATAGTAACGGCTATCCCGGCATTGCTATTGCTTAGCGGCTGAAGGTTGCTCTGATAGGCCTTTCGCACCAGCACGGCACTGCTTACCAACGCTATAGCAAGAAGTATAGCGATTATAAGCACCGCTTTTTTGCGCTCATCGAGTTTCAGTCCTTTCTTGTTGCTAAAGTGGGTCATTCATTCTCCTTTAGGTATTCTTCCAGTATAAAACAAGCCGCTATATCGTCCAGATACTTCTGGGTCCGCTTCATTGCCTTCGCTTCTTCTTCCGCCCGCTTGGAGCTCAGGCTTTCTTCGGCGAATACAGTTTCAATTTTCAGTTTCTTGGCCAGTTCGTTAGCGAAACGGCGCGAGATTTCCGATTGGCGGGTTTCTTCGCCTTTCATGTTACGGGGCAACCCCACCACTACTGTGGATACATCATGGATTTTTATCAGTTCTTCAAGTTCATCGAACACCGTATCGTCATTTTTAAGTATGGCAAGCGGGCTGGGCAAACGGGCGATGCTGTTAGCTACCGCAACACCAACCCTGGCAGAGCCCACATCCAGAGCCAAGATAGTATCAGCTTTGGCCATATTATGGGATGTTACTGCCGTCGGACTGGTGTACCTCGATGGTTATCTTGGAATGGTTTTTAGGTACCTTGCCGACCCAGAACGGGCTTAATTCTACCTTCGGGTCGCTTATGCCTGAAATGTTGCCAAGTATGTCTTCTGCTTCTTTGGTCTTTTTGCCGGCAATCTGTTGTTTTACACTATCCTGGTCGATGTTGGGGCCGACTATGGCCGTAGTGTCCATATTCACTGTCAGCTGGCCTTCATTGAGGCCTATACCGCCGCCGACCTTTAGCGTCGCGTCATCCAAGCCGTCACTCAGCACGGTCTGGCCCTGGCCCTCGCTCTGGTCGTTCACTTCGTTCTTGATAAGTTCGACCAAATCATCTTTCTTGACCCCAAGCATACTGTAAGATGTCGTCACGCTTACTGTTACTTTGTCGCCTTCCGAGTTTATGGACGGGCTGACATCGTAACTGCCTTTTTCAGCTTTGAAAGTGTCTTCTATAGGTATGTAGCCGTCCTGCTTCAGCTTTGAAACGAAATCGTCGTGGACCGTATTCGGCTTGCCGTTCAAACGTTCCTTGGCTTTGGATACGTCCTCTGCGGAAACCACCTTTACTATCTTGTCCGTGCCGCCGCTGGCGCTTCCGGTAGCGCTGACATCACTGCGTCCGGACACGCTGAAGCTGACATTGTTTACGTTGGCATTTTTCCCGGGAGATTGGGCCTCGATTTCAGTTGAATCAGACGCTTCATAGGTTATGCAACTACCAGAACCAGTTCCCAACGAACTAAAAGTCGTGGTTGATTGAGTTATGTAGGTTATGCCGTTATAACTAACGCCCGTACCGGCGGGAATGCTCTTTGGCGGGTCAAAGGGCGGTGAACATTTTTGGGCGCTCATTGAGACACTGCCGCTGGCTGTTTTGCCGTTGTTCTTCTGGCCGGAGGCGTCGACGCTTTCGCTGTCGTTCTTTTGCGTATCTACTGTAGTGGCCCGTACTACTTTAGCTTCGGAGTCAAAGCTATCGGCCTTGGTGTCGGCTATGAAGTCGACGTTCAGCGGCAACTGGCTGGTCTGGGCATTGACCGTGACCTTCGCTTTAGGCGCTATGAATAGGCCGTACACAATCGCGAATATCAAAAGCAGTACAGCCAGTGCTATCAGAATAATCTTCCTGCGGAATTTGCTGAAGTTCGGGACTTTGCTCTTCTTATCCTTCTTCGGCTTCGGTGATTTGGCTCCCGCTTCGCCCGGTTCGGGCGTCTTGGGCGTGTTGTCTATCTCTATCTCGTCCGAATCAGCGAATTTCGCATCGGGCGCCACCTGGGAAACCGGGGTGTTCGGGTCTACGCCGCCCTCGCCGGTTTCAATCTGTTGGGCGGATTGCGCCTTTTCGCCTGGCTTGGGAATGGGGGGTATATAAGGTTTGCTGGTCAGATTCGAAGCCACGAACAGGCCTGCCGCGCCAGCCAGCGGCAAAATTCTGGATTCTGAGGTGATAAGTACTATCTTTTTTTTGTTCTGCTCCTGGGCCCGTTTAAGCAGACGCATATTGACGATGGATTGCAATACGCTGGCCCTTTTCGGCAATACCAGAGCTACGATATCCTTTGAGCTGTTTTGGACCTTGCTGATGATACCGGTTATTTCTTCGTCGACATCTATGTATATCGTATCTTTTGACTCGTTTGCCATTACCTGCCCCCGCCCCCGCTTCTCATATACGTAACATCCTATCAAACCTTGCCCTAAGCCCGCTAGTAGATTCCAGGTCTTCCTGCTGTTGGATGGTGTCCAGACCGACCCTGAGCAGGCCCATGGCGGTTATATAAGTATGGTCGTCCGCTTTGCCGGTAGAGTCTTCTATGCCCACCACTTGCTCGGGCTGGATAAGCGATATCCGCGGTTTGCGAGTAAACGGCAACTGGCCGTACCAATTGGTCTGGTTCAGCGTGTCTACCAGCTTGCCCAAGGAAGCGCCGCCGCCGCACAGCAGTATCTGGTGGGGCAGGTTTTCCAGCTCGTTATAATCGGAAAGTGCAAGCTCCACGCCGGCCAGCCATACGTCGCAAGTCTTCTCCAGGCTTTCGTTGATAGACTCGTGCTGGGCCAGGTTTTCTTCGGCCCTTTCGGAAAAATCAAGCTTCAGTTTCTCCGCGACGTCGAATTCAACCCCTAGGTCGCGCTCAATCGAGCGGGTAAAAGCCCGTCCGCCGATACCGAACATCTTGGTACCCTGCACACCGCCTTCGTTAATGACCGCTATGTCAGTGGTGCCGCCGCCTACATCCATCAGTATGGCGCTCATACTGGCGTTGTTACTGTCGCCTATGACCGAGCGGGCAACCGCGAATGGCTCCGCCGCTACGGCCAAGAGGTCCAGGTCCAGTTCGTTGGTAACTCTTTCCAGAGCAGAAATATGTATCATTGGCGCAAACGCGGTATAAAGCTGTACCAGAACATCCCGTCCCTTGAAGCCTATAGGGTTGGTAACGTTATATCCGTCGATGCTGATGCTTACAAGTGCGCTGTTCACCAACCTGACATCAATATGCTGTCCGCCCAGTTCCCACTCCAGGCTTTTACGCGCCTGTTTCTCTGCCCTCTCCTGGACCAGCTCGATGATCCGCTCCATCTCATTCACATCCAGCTCCAGATTAGGGTCTTTGCGGGTGCACCTGATAGATGTCGTGGTGCCCTTTACCAGCTCTCCTGCAATGCCTACTATGGCGGTGCGTACGCTTACCTGGGCCTGTTCTTCGGCTATTGCCAGGGCCTTGTTGCAATTCTCTACCACGGCGCCTATGTCGGCTACCGCGCCAGCCTGCATATCTGTGAGATGCTGGTGAGCTCTGCCGACACCTACTATCTGTACGGCATCGTCGTTTATCCTGCCGATAAGCGCCTTAATATTCTCAGTACCGACATCCAGAGCCACTATGTACTGGGATGCCTTAGCCTGATTCTTCAGAGAAGCCGCGGAATCCGCAAGCTTTTTTATTTTTCGGAGCATAAGCGTGTATATTATATCACGCGCGTACCTATATAACAGATAGCGCGTTTAAGTATTACTATAGGTCAAGATTGTCGTTGGTCAGGTTTGCAGATGGGTAATCAACGTCATCATTCAAGCTGGTTATGTCCGACGTTATTGAGTTGTTGGCGTTTTCTATGTCGATGGCGGTAGGCTCCACGAGTATGCCGCTTTGGGCGTTTTGCTCCTGCTGGTTCTGATTTCCGCTATTACCGCCGGAAGACAGCAGAATCACCACTACTATCAGGATAAAGAATACGGATATTACCGAACCGGCTATGATGATTATTTTCTTGCGTTTGGCTGAACCGTCGTCAAAATCAGGCTGGCTGGGAGGCGGGGTCTGCTCTTGTGCGGGCGCAGGCTCCGTCTTATGCGGCGGAACGCTGGGCTGAAACATATCATCAGGCTTTATTATCTGCGGTTTCTGATCAGTCTGCTGGTCGTCCGGTTCCATATTTACTCCGTGCTAGTCTTTATCTTAAGCTCATCGGCATACTGGTTGACGGTAGGGCTGATGTGATCGACAAGGTAGCTTTTTATAGATGTGAATGAACTTCTTATCTGTGCGTTATACAGCCTGGCTGTTTCCAGTAAGGCCTGGAACCCTTCGGGGTCGGCTTTGCAGTTCATCGCCTCCATATCGCTTATGGCCTGCTGGAATTGGTCGGATTGGTTCTCAAAAGCTTTGACCTTCTTGAGGTATGCGCTCCTTTGCTGTTCCAGCTTGAACGTGTCTTTGTTAATCAGTTTCAGACTGCCGATGATTATCCAAAGCTTGGCATCTATACCCCTGTAAACACTATCTCTTTTATCCGCGGATGTCGTGTAGCTGTCGTTCAGTGTGCGAAGCTTGCTTTGAGCGTTGGTACATTGGCCCTGTATACGCTCGGTATTGTCCTGGTCCAGCCTTACCTGGCGCTCTTTCTTTCTCTGAGCTATGCGCTGGCTAAGCGAACTCCCAGGAGGGGCATTTTGCGGCGCAGAGGCAACAGCATACCCGCCAAAGGCCGTAAGTACTAAAAATAATGACAATACTACTAAAGAAACTTTGTTTGTTATACGTAGCATAAGCATATCCTGGCTACATTCTAGCATAAACGGTTTTTTGGCCGCCAAGGGGTGTTGATATTTTTCGCAAAATATATTATTATTTCAAATCTGTAAGGAGTTTTACCGTGCCAGAAAATAGCCCGGAATTCAATATATCGTTAGCTAATGTCGGAAATTTGACGCATGTGGTGATTAAGCGTGCGTTAGGAACAGAACAAATACAGGATATCCGTTCATGCCTTGAGGAAATCGCCGATAGAAAATTAGTTCCCTGGGTCAAGCCTCCGCTAAGGGTAATCCAGGAGGATGAAGGCAAGGAAACCGAAGCCACTAAATTAGTGTTTAAAAATACCAATCACTTTGGCAGGTTCAGAAATATATATGGCGAAAACGCTGGCAGGATTATTGGAGATATCTTGGAACTTGACGGCTTTGATGTAGCGCTGGAAGAAAAAGTTGAAACCTGCCGGGAATAGAAGCTTAGTTAGTTAATACGCCTTTTATTCTTCTGACGCCTGCAGATGAAGCTTCTTCTTTGGTGATTTTGAATTTTTTGCCGCCTTCGGCGAGCTGGCCGGTATGTTCTACGTGCGGGCCGCCGCAGATTTCTACGCTGAAGGGCTTCTCGCCCTCTTTTTCCATGATATAAACTTTGACTTTGTCGCCGTATTTGTCGCCGAAAGCACCCTTCGCGCCTATCTTGAAGGCTTCCTTGGTAGGATATTCCTTCCAGTAAACCTTCAGGTCTTTTTCAATTTGAGCATTCACTATTTTCTCGACTTCGTCCAGCTTGTCACGCGCGACCTTTTCCGGGTGGGAAAAGTCGAATCGCGTACGTTCGGCATTGACGTTGGAACCGCGTTGAACCACATGGTCGCCCAAAACTTGCCTTAGCGCTTCGTACATCAGATGAGTTGCAGTATGTAGCTTCTTAGTTTCATCCGAATGGTCGACCAGTCCGCCCTTGAACACACCTTTAGTTGCAGTCTGGCTACGTTTTCTTTGCTCGTCCATTAGCTTGGCGAATTCTTTGTCCGCGTCCTTTGCTATGTCAATGTCGCGCTTAAAGGCTTCTTCCTTGGTAAGCTCTGCCGGAAAACCGTATGTGTCATAAAGCAGGAATAGTACATTTCCTTTAACCTCCTGCTCTTCTGAAGTCAGTTTCTCGAATTCCCGCAGGCCTTTTCGTAATGTCTGGCGGAAAATTTTTTCCTCTTTTACAAGAACCTCTACGACTTTATCGCGGTTTTTAGCCACCTCCGGGAAGTCTTTGTGGTAAATATCGGCGATTACCGGCACCACTTCCTGCAAAAAATTCTGTTCAATTCCAAGCTCCAGCGCAAAGCGGATAGCCCGGCGTAACAGCCGGCGCATTACATAACCTTGCTCTTTGTTGCTTGGCGTAACCCCGTCAACTGCTAAAAATGTAGCGCCTCGCAGGTGGTCAGCTATCACGCGCATCGCGTTGGTGTGACTGTCGTAATTTTTGCCGGATAGCTTTTCCAGTTTCTCGATAATCGGCCACATCAGGCTTATCCGGAAAACATCCGGGCTGTCAATGACTGCGGCGGCGATACGCTCCAGACCTGAGCCGTGATCAATATTAGGCGAAGCAAGCTTCTCGAACTTGTCTGGTGCAACTTTTTTGTATCCCATAAATACGTTGTTGCCGATTTCGAAAAACCGTGGAGAATCACTTGCGGGGTGAGGTTTGCCCCATTTTTCTTCATCATGATGCTCTTCGCCAAAGTCATAGAACATTTCCGAGTCCGGCCCGCACGGGTCGCCTACCAGCGTGCCGTCTTCGTCACCGTTGCGGCTCCACCAGTTTTCTTTGCCATCATATAGAAAGATACGGCCGCCCTGCATGCCGAGCTTAGCGCCGTTGTCTGCGGAACCGATCTTTACAACTTTGGCGTCAATGCCGCGCTTTTCATATTCGGTTTGCCAAAGCTTGATGGCCTGCTCATCCTGGGGGATATCATATTTTTCGTTGCCGATATAACAAGAAACGTATATTTTATTCGGGTCTAAACCTACGACGTCGAATAAGAATTCTGCTATCCACTGAATCTGTTCTGTCTTGTAGTAATCACCTAATGACCAGTTGCCAAGCATCTCGAAAGAGGTCGTGTGGCTCTCGTCACCCACGTCATCAATATCTTGCGAGCGCAGACAGACCTGGCTATTTGCAAGTCTTTTGCCCCCCGGGTGCTCTTGGCCCAGTAAATATGGAATCATCGGTTGCATACCGCTACCGGTAAACAACGTGCTCGGATCGTCTTGCGGCACTAAAAGAGCCCGCGGGATTACTTTGTGGCCGTGTTTTTCAAAAAAATCCAGGTATGCTTTTCGTATTTCCTGCGTTGTCATCCGTACTATTTTAACAGATGGGGACGATGTTGACAGTAAAAGTAAACCATGGTGTAATGTTAACAGTAAAAATCATCCGGGAAACTATAAATGGAAATATGTGGCCGTGAAGGCATGAAACTGGAAGAGCACGAGCTGGACGTATGGGCCAGGGCTAACACCCATGCAAAAGCTCCTCTTGGCAAAGAAGACCTCCGTGCTTTGGCTATGGAGCATACCGTAGGCAAGCCTGACAGTGAAGCTAATCCCGTAATGATACCTTTGGTGGATTTTCCGCGGGCTGAAGCGGTTTTAGAGCATGCCATAGGCTACTACAAGTCTCTGCGTAGTGCTCTGGTGACAAACAGCCTTAGACGGTCGCGCGGAAGGCAAAACTCGGATGAAGCAACCGTGCTTGCGCGGCTTGAAACCGACATACCCATGGGTATTGCCCGCGATATGCAAGAGGCCATACGAGACGGCCGTGAACCAACGCCCTCAGCAGATAATTCCGCCGCCTAAAACACGGTCGCCTTTTATTAGATATTGAAGATATTCGCATATTATTTTATTGTTAGCTTATGAATATCCCTGAGAGGTGCGAAGGCTGTCCTAGGATTAAGCCCCGTTTAGAAGCTATTGAGAGGTCGGAAGCCCGTAAAGCTGACTTTGTAAAAGCTACCTCGGACTTTATGCAAGTAAGTGATGAACTACGTGATGAATTCTTACCTCCCCTTGAGGAGTTGTTTGAAGATCTTAGTGAAGGGCTTCGGGCAGAAATAGAAAAAATAGGAAAAACGGAAGAAGAATTAGCTGGAAGGCTTGCAGAGGCTATTAAACAAGGAGGGGCAAGCAGAATCGAAAAAGGTTTTGAACTGATAGAAAGAAACATTGAGGTGGAACGAACCTGTATATTTATTTTATTAAGAGGTTGTGCGCGAGGGGTACAACAAGACCCTGCGGAAGAAGGTGTATTAGATTGTGGGAGTGCTAACGTAGACCTCGCCCTTGATCATTCTATTTCGTTTGCACGCTCCCTCAGACCGCCTGAGCAATAACCCCGCCGCCTAAGCACCGGTCACCGTCATAGAGTACGGCCGATTGGCCGGCGGAAATCGCTCTCTGTTCTTCATCTAAAATGAGCTTTCCATCTTCAAGCTTACAATTTACCAATGGTCCCCTGTAGCGCAATCTGACCGCGTATTTACGGTCTTTTTGAGGCGGTTCGTTTATCCAGTGTAAATCCGTAAGATTTATTTCGTTTGACCATAAGTTTTTGTCAGACAAATCCGTAGTTACATAAACCGTGTTTGTTTTCATGTCTTTCTTTGTAACGTAATATGGCAAACCGCCGCCGACGTTCAACCCGTGGCGCTGGCCAATGGTGTAGAATATCGCGCCTTCATGCTCGCCTATTTCCTTGCCGGTTTGATTTATGATGGGTCCTGGTTCGGTCTTTACATACTGGCTCAAAAACTCCTTTATACCGACTTTGCCCACGAAGCATATGCCCTGGCTGTCTTTCTTTTCGGCTGTGGGTAAAGCGAACTTTTTCGCTAGTGCCCTGACCTCGTCTTTGCTCGCGAACTCACCTATCGGAAATAATGTTTTTTTAAGAGCATCTTCCGTGACGCGGTACAAAAAATATGTCTGGTCCTTCGCCTTGTTCTCCGCCGTATGTAGTTGGGCTTTTATAGTATCAGTGGAGCCTAAATCGTCAGGGTAAGCTAGCGCCACGGGCGCTTGCCCCGTAGAGCGCCCTAGAGATTTAGGCTCCACTGATGGTGCCAGTGTAACCCTGGCGTAGTGGCCGGTGGCTATTAAATCCGCGCCGTTTTCCAATGAGGTGTCCAAAAACAGTTTGAACTTTATCTCCTGGTTGCACATGATATCCGGATTCGGCGTACGGCCGGCCTTGTATTCATCTATCATGTAGTCCACCACCTTGTGTTTGTATTCTTTCTCAAAATCAAACACGCGGAAATCTATGCCTAGTTTCACGGCTACCCGTTTGGCGTCCTGGTAATCATCCATCCAGGGGCATTCAAAACCGGGAATATCCCGGGTCCAATTCTTCATATAGACGCCGGTGACATCATAGCCCTGTTCTTTAAGGAGTGCCGCCGTAACGGAGCTATCTACTCCACCGCTCATCCCAATGTATATTTTGTTTGGCATAGGTGGATATTATCTAACAGAACCGTTTAACCTTCAATGAATTCTGTCAAAATCGGTCCGGCCGGACAGTATGTGAAGGAAGTTTGCCCGATTAGCGGCGCTCAAGGCGTTTGCGCAGAGAAAACAGCTCGTGTTTCTTGCCCAGCCAGAATGCGATAATTATAAGCGGTATCAAAAGTGCCGCCGGCCACCATAACACTTTGGTGATTTCTTTCGTCGAAGTCGCGCTGGGCGCACTTTGATGATCAGCTATCTCGCCATTGCCGACCCCCACAAGCTGGAGGAAAGCGATTTCGCCGTTCTTGTCAGTCGCGCGTATCAGGACGTTGTATACCCCGGCAGTCTTATAGACATGGGTAACGTCAAAAGTACCTGGGAACTCTCGGCTTATGATGTCCGGCTGGGTTCCGTCGCCCCAGTCAACGGTTATAGCATAGGGGCCGGTGCCGCCGCTAAGGATGATAGGCCAGGATAATTTGTCGCCCGGAGCGGCGCCCTTCCTTGCGAACGAGCTGGATAGCGAAACCCTGTTAGTTCCGGAAAATTGCGAAACCGGAAAGTTGACTGTGACTTTATTAGAAGGCGGGCTGGCCTGGTCCAGTTTGTCGTAAGCGCGGGCAACAAGCTCGTTTTTGCCTACGAAAAGATCTATCTGTATCGTATAACTGCCGTTTTTACAGATGGCCGACCCACCAAATACGTTGTTCTTAAAGACTTTTACGAGAAGTCCGCTCTGGCAAAGTCCTGTTACCTTGACGGGCAGTTCGGTAAAACTTGAATTATTCGTCGGAAAAGTGATTGTTGGAGCGTTCTGGGGCGGGTTTGATTCCACCGTACCCTCGATACCCAAGGATTTCGAAGAAGAAGCCGCTTGGGCCTGCATAGGTACTATAAATGCCAGAACCAAAGCCAGAACAGTTAATGTGAGGGCCCGGCTTATTCTTTGGCGAAAAAGTAATCTTATGCCCACGCCTTTGCCTTAGTAGTTATTTTCGGGACTTGTATTTTTCCTCTTGTCCGCGAAGTTTTTTGTAACCGTAGAAAATCATCACTAGTATGAGTAATACTACGATGGCGGCCAGTATGCGCACCCAGGTAGGAATCACCCAGAATTGGATTTCGCTGACAAGCACGTCGCCGCCGGTGCCATAAGAAACGCTAGCCACCGCGGTGTAGCGGTTCGGTGAAGAACCTATGTTCTTAAGACCGTCATGGAAAACTCGGGTGCTATCAGGCAGAACATTACCGCGCGGGTCAGTATTGTTGACTTCATATTTATATACTTCGTTGCCGCGGAAGTCCTTTATAGTAACTGTACCGAAAGGTTTGGAAAAGCTGTTACCGGTATTACGCAGGCCTAGCGCAATGCTGTCGGGAGCGGATGAGAAAATCTTGCCCTCTTTGCCGTCTTTCTCCGCGCTGAAAGAAACCAGCTGTAACTGCTCTTTTACATTGCCGGGTACATTCACCAGCACTATGTGCCCTAGGCTGGCCGTCAGGTTTATCTGCCTTCCGGCGTTGTCCTTGTCGGTTGAAACAGGCTGGGCGATGAAACGTATGACCCCGAAATATGCCCCCGGAGGCTGGTCAGCCGGTACATTTACGGGTATCTTGACCGTCTTGGTTTCTCCAGACTTCATAGGTATATCCGGGATGGTGGAGATAAAGTCTTTTATGGTATAGGGCGACTTCTGGTTCGGATCGGTGATTATCCTGGGCGTGCCGGTGTCATTGTCGGATACGAAATCGTCTATCTCCGGCTTGGCTATGATACTGCCACCGGTCACGTTCTTCAGAGATATAGAAACGGGCTGGCTGGAACCGCGCTTTACATTAAGTTCGGTCCGTGTAGGCGAAATCTGCAGACCGCTGGCTGGGTCTTTCTGCTCCTGCGCCAGGACATTATAAGTAACAACAAAAAGAGCCAGTACCAAAAATACCAGCCCCAAAAAAACTCTTTTGGCTGAAATTGATATGTTCATTTTTTCTCCCTTTTTGATAATTCTAGCATAATCGTTCTCCTGCTCCTAAAAACTGGCTACTGCCACATATGTAAGGGTAGTTGAATACACTCCGGAGGGCTGGTCCGGCGCGATATTGACGATATAACTGACCGTCATGCGGTTGAATTCGGTAGCCGATGAGCTGGTGGATATGACATCCCCCGGATTATAGCGAAAAAGGTTGGGCGAGTTATACGCCGAGGTCGGGGTGAGTGTTCCGCTCCCTTCCCTGTTATGGCCTATGTCCGGGTTTGAATTATTCCGTAGGTTGATACCGAACTGTTGAACGCCCGCTCTGGAAGCGGTCTTTGTCTTGAGCCGTGATATCTCATCGTTGCCTGAGGTCATAGTCGTCCCCAAAACCGATACGCTATACCCCGTATTGTCATTGGTAGCTCCGGCGAATTGCGTCGCAGTGCTGGCTGTGCGGGTGGACTTCAATACGCCGAGGTTTACATTCAGACCCGATGCCGTCTGGCATTTGAGACTGACCGTTATTCCGGCGCAGAAAGTGAGGTAAGGGGGCACAAACACATTCACGCCTAGTGACGGCGTAACGCTGAAAGCCGTCACGCCATTATCCACATAAACGCCGGTGGCATCGATATTCGAATAGGTGCTTATCCTTACATAAGTAGTATGGTTGGCTGTATCCGGGTTTATGATGTTGCCGAAATCATAGCTGACTGTTCCGGCAGAGTTCAGGGCCACCGGTCTGGTGATGACTATGCGGTTGGAAACCGTATTAGGGTGGATACTGAAGCCGGTTTCCCCGGTTTGTGCGTCCAGCGTGGCTCCGGAAGCATCAATACCACTCGGTGCAACACATGGCACATCGAACAGCGGTGATTCGCAGTATTGAAAAGCTATGGAGCCCAAAGAACCGGCAGTGGACAGGTTGAATTGGAATTTATGGTTCGCAGTAGCACTTGCCGTGACGCTGGATAAAAGAACTGATTTGTTAGTTAGGCTGGCGGCTTTTACAGGACTGAAAATGAAGGTTATCTGGAATATCGCGAGAATAACGACCGGCAGTAATAGCTTCATCTTTGCCATATGAATTTATTGTAAGCTAAAGAAGTATAGGATGGCCAACAATTGCCGAAGTTTGCCTTAGTAGGTAGCAACTACTATGAAGTCAGCTTGAGTCTGGTAGCTACCGGTAGGCGTTACAGCGTTCGGGGTAGCCGCAAATACGAGTATCAGAGATTCGTCATCTACAGCGCCAGCAGAAGAGGCTACCTGGTCAAGCGTGCCTGTTTCATCCCAGGCATAGCCTTGGGCGTTGCTGGTTCCGTAAGTGTTTGAGCCCAGTCCGTCATATTGTGAGTCCCTTTGCAGGTTATAGGTACCACTGGAGAAAGTACAGGTGTATGCGGTCGTACTGCCACAGTTGATGCCCGCTATCGACATGCCGAAGTCTTCCGTACCGGCAGAGAATGCGGCCTGCGTAGTACCGGCGCTGGTTATACACTGGTCGGTATTTACAGTACCTGCGTTACAGCTGGCACCCGATACCCTCAGCGCTCCCAAGTGGTTAGTACCTGACGCCTGGATGGATTTGTAGCTTACCGTGGCTCCGGAAGAAGCGTTCGTCCTGAGCATGGCAATACCGTTGGTGTTGTTTCCTCCACTGCCAGCTACTACGGGCGAGGTGTTGACTGCCGAGGCATCCAAGGTGCCCAGATCAACCGTGGTACCACTGATCGCTGAACAATCAGCCCCCGGAGATGTCGTTGCATCGTCTACCGTGGTGTTGCCTACGCAGAAGTTCAGGATTTCCTGGATGCGGGCAGATATGGTCAGTGTCTGGGTGACAGCGCCTGCCACTGTACCGTTATCCAGGGAGTTGGCTGAGTCATAATCATCCGAGCTGTAGGTGGTTATCCTTACGAAAAATGTGCTGTTGGTCGTAGAGGGGTTGGTTATGGTCGTGAAAGGCACCGTCTTGGCGCCATTGGTATCCGTACCGCTGGCCCTGTTTATACAGATGACTGCCGCACCAGGCGTACAGTCATTTGCACCCGTAGTGTCCACAGCGAAAGAAGTGCCCGTGAACCCCGTAGGAGAACCTAGTACACGGCTGGAAAAGCTAAGCCCGGAAGGGGCTGTACAAGTACCGATAGCCGCGCTACAGGCTTGGAACATAATGGAAAGTATAGTAGTTGCGGTAGGAACAGTGAATCCATACGTATATGTAACACCACTGGCGGCAGGAATTGCGCTAGAAAGCGTCAAAGACCTGGACGTCAACTGGGCCGCATAAGCTTTAGGCCCGCTTAAAAGCGGTATCGCCACCGCAAGCATCAATATGCTTATTTGTAAGAATATAAATAATGACCGGAACGGTACTTTTAATGAAAGTAGATTCATCTTTACTCAGCCTTTTTTATTTTATGAACTTTTTATTGTTACAATCCTCGACTGATTATAAGCATAATCGCGGTCCGTTTGCAACAAATTATACGAGTTTTCCACAAGCTTAGAGCGCGCGGAAACTCCAGGCAATATTGATAAAGTCAGCATATCGTGGCATGAACTGCAGGTCATGATAAAGCAGATAATACTGATTGGTACCGCGAGAACCCCTGAGCGGAGTCTGATAACTTCCGCCCACTAGTCCTGTACCCGCGGTGTCTGAAGTTCCATCGACCTGGCAGGTTATGCTGACCCCCTCGACCACGCCTTGCATAGGGTTGTTGTTGCCGGGTTGTATCCTGTCCTTCAGATAATCCTTGCAATGGCCGCTAATATCGCCGACATCGAATCTGTCGTACCTGGTCTTGACCGGCAATACGTGAGTAAGCAATAAATCCGAGGGCAAACTGTTCACATATACGGTAAGGTCACTATTCACGATGTTTTTTTTCGAACTTCTATAAACGAACTTATTATCTGTTGATTCCTTTTTTACGAACTTCCAGGACTTATCCGCATCAAAACTGAAATACGGTGTCTTAAAAGTACGCAAGGGGTTGAAGTTCTCTGATTTTATGTCTGTCTGTGGTTTGTAAGGGTTGTCATCCATCGAAGCGTAGTAGATGAATGCAAGATATCCGGCAAGTACCACCATGAGCATGACCGACCAGAAAAGTATTACCCGCTTGTATTTCCTCAAGATGGAAAACTTCGACAGATTGAAACTATATCTCTGCATGCTAGTAAGTGCCGATGACTATAAGGTCCTGCGTAAAAACATATTCGCCGGCGGGCGAGAGACTGCTTATGTCATATATATATGAAATGGTGTAGTCCGTCCTGCCGGAGCTTTTATCGGACCGTGCTATTACGTCGCCTTTGTTGTATTTATACACGTTGGCCGTGTCATATCCCGGAGCGGCATAACCGAATCCGAAGCTGGAATCCGGGGCTTGCGAAGGATTAGCGCCGAAAGTAGTCGGGCTGGTGTTAGCCTTTAGGTTGATACCGAACTGCTCCGTGCCAGCCGAAGCCGCAGTCTGCGATGCGAGCGGGTCTATCTGTTCGGAGCCGTAACTCGGCGGGTCCGAGTTGATGATTACGGAATAACCGCTGGCCAGGTATGCCCTCACATAGAAAGTCGATGTCGTAGTGGTAGTGGAGCTGGGCGAAAGCGTGCCTAGATCCGTCGAACCGCCGGTGACATAAACCTCCAAATAGGGTTCGTCCTTGGTATTGAAGCCTGCGTTAGCCTGATAATTCGTACTGGAAGTATTGCCGACTGTGTTCTCCCCTACGGACTGCTGGGCATTATAGTTAGTGGAGTTAGCGTCCAGCTCGCCCCCGACGCCGAAGTAAGATTCCTCAATCTTGTAATTCGTAGACGATGTCTGGGCAAAAGTCTTTACCGGCAATATGACGAACAGCAGGAGAAGCATACCGGCGAATATTCTGATAGGTTTTATTTTTGATAAATGTTTTTTCATTTCCACATGCAGTTTATACATTTCATTTTATTACAGTTCATATTCTTTATAAACCTAAAGGCGGGGCTGATTGTTAAACATCCTTGTATTGATATAATGGTATCTAAGCATTAACGTAAAGTTCTCGCAGGAGTGATAACAGGGTCTTAAAATGGACCAGGAAACAAACACCGATACGAACCCCGGCCAGGCAAATTCGCTGGAAACCCCGGATAATACGCCCCCGGATAATACGCCTGTGCCGTCTGAGGCTCAGCCTGCCGCCCCACCCGAGCCCGCAATAACTCCGCCAGAGGAACCGAAGACAAGTCTTTTTGGCCGGATTTTCAATAAAATAAAAAGGGTTAATATATATCTGCTGATATTTCTACTGGTGGTCGTGCTGGCCGTCATCATAACTTACCTGGCATACCAAAAAAGCCAGCAATCCTCAAAGCAAAACAGCGTAAAAACTTCTTCCCAGGATATAAATGAAGACGTGCTTAAACAGCTGAGAAATACCGATGTGACCCTGGGCGAGCCTAAGCAGATACTTAGTGTGGAAGCCAATGCGGTATTCACAGGTACGGTCCTGGTGCGCGGCGATTTTGAAGCCGCCGGACAGTTGAAATCACAAGGCCGGATAAGCGGTTCGGACCTGAACATATCAGGTACCGGTACTTTTCAGACGGTCCAGGCAAGCAAACTCCAATTATCAGGCGACGGCCAGATACAGGGCGGGCTGAATGTGCAGGGCAATCTTTCAGTAAGCGGTTCGGGCAGTTTCGGCGGCACGCTGACAGCAAGCAAGCTGAATGTTCAATCGCTTGAGCTGGCAGGAAACCTTTCGGTAAGCAAGCATATCATTTCGTCCGGCGGCACTCCTTCGAAGTCCAGCGGCAGTGCGCTCGGCGGCGGCGGCACCAGTTCCGTAAATGGAAGCGATACGGCCGGAACGATAAATATCAACACCGGTAGCAGTCCGCATGCCGGTTGTTTCGTAACGGTCAGCTTTGCACAAAAATTCAGCTCAACGCCGCACGTCGTGGTCACACCTGTAGGTAGTAGTGCCGCAGGAATCAAATATTATATCAACCGCACGTCCGGCGGTTTCAGCCTGTGCACCACCTCGTCCGCTCCCGGGGGCAAGAACTTCGCCTTCGACTACATAGTTATCAACTAAGAAGTCTGTTGATAAATCAAACATCCAAAAAGACGGTGACTTGGTTGTCGCTCACATGCATTATGCCGCGGTCAATCTTATAAACCTGCTTGTCATCGCCTTCCCCCCGGACCGTGACTTCGCCCTCGTTCAATATGGTCATGAATTTGTGATGATGGGGCAATACGTCGAACGGGCCGGTGTCGTTAATGGCCGAAACACTGACGGCATTGCCGTCGAAATACGTGCGGAACGGCGAATGTATCTTTATGTGCAAGCGTTCTTTTTGCGCGGTCTGGTCCATCTAAAGCAATATCTCCTCGATACTTTTAAGCGTCTGGTCTTTGCTGAAAAGCTCGCCCGGGACTCCGTTCAGCTTTTCGGTGACAAACAGATTTTGCGAAAAATTCTCAATAATCTTTTTTGCTTTTGAATAATCGGCCCTGTCAGCCGGTGAAAGTTCATTTTCTCCGATGACGGCGATGATGCTTTTGAGCGATTCGTATTTCTGTATCAAGGCCTGCACCTGGACGCTCAGCACATAATGCCTGTCGCCGACTATTTCCGGTGTGAGCAATGAGGAGTTCGTCCTTGTCAAATCTACCGCCGGCCGGATACCGCGCTCCGCCACCGAACGACTCAGGACCAATATCGCATCAAGTTCGTGCTGTATCATCTGCACCGCCGGGTCGCTTACGTCATCCGCCGGTACATAGATAGTCTGGACCGAAGTTATGGAACCTTTGTCGCTTGAACTCAGCCTGTCCTGCAGGACTTTTATGTCAGAGAATATCGTAGACTGATACCCACCTTCGCTGGGAACCTGGTCCAATATGGAGGAAAGTTCGTTCCTGGCCTGGACATATCGGTACATGTTGTCGACGAAGAACAATATGTCTTTGTTCTGTTCATCGCGGAAATATTCCGCCAAAGCCGTGGCCGAAATGCCGACCAGCGAGCGTTGCACCGGATTCTCGTTCATCTGCCCGAAGAACATGCAGGTGTTCTTCAAAAGATCGGACTGTTTCAGCGTGTCATAAAGTTCGTGACCTTCCCTGATACGCTCGCCGATACCGGTAAAGAAACTCAGCCCCGCCCCAGTCTTGGCGATGTTATGGATAAGCTCCATCGTCAATACGGTCTTACCCACGCCGGCTCCGCCGATGATGCCTATCTTCCGGCCTTTTACGAAAGGCGTCAGAAAGTCTATGACCTTTATGCCGGTTTCCAGAACTTCATTTTTGGATGTCTTGAAGCTTGTATTTTTTATAGGTATGTCCAAAACATCCTTATAGCGGGTTTCGCTCTGCTCCAGCGGGGGCAGATTGTCCAAGGGCATTCCCAGCGCATCAAAGATACGTCCTATGGTCTTATCGCCCACCGGTATCTCTATGCCTTTGTTCATGCGTTGGGCGCTCATGCCTTTTTGTACCGTATGGTCGGTGCGCAGGTTAAGGCACAACGCCTGGCCGGCCACATTCAACCTCTCCACGACGACTTCCGTCTGGTTTTCGTTGTCAATCTTTATGAGCTCGCCTATTTTCGGCTCATCATCGTCAAAGCCGATAAAAACCAGCAAGTCTTTTACGGCAGTTACCGTTCCGGCCATCAGGCTCCGCTCCTGTTCAACCCGGCCTTTTTCATACCGTTGATTATCTCTTTTATCCTATCGTCTTTGATAGCGCGCTTGACCCTGCTGTATCTCGTTTTGACCGAACCCAGGTTTTCTTCGGCGGCCTGGTGCGACGCGGACATAGCACGGAAACGGCTGGCATATTGTGCCAGCTTGGATTGTAATATCAGCTGGCTCACGGCTATCTGTAGCATGGAGCGCTCAAGGTGCCCGATGACGGCATAGGTGCTGGGTTCAAAAATGTATGTGTCCTCGCTGATAATATTATCGTCTTGCTTTTCGGACTTGCTACCGATTTCCGCAACCGCGCTATTGATTGAAATTTTCTTGACTTCCTGGTGCATCAGCGAAATATATTCCTGATAATAGACGATGGTGTTTGAATATTGCTGGATGTGTTCGGTTATCGGCGTCGCGTTGATGTTCTGGTCCTTAGCCGGCAGAGGGAAGTATTTCTTAAAAGCGACATTTCTTTGGTCGAGCTGGTTTACGCCGTGGCGCCCCACTACGATGATGTCCTGCTTGTTCTCATCATAGCTTTCCAGCATGCGCTCAACCAGACGCTGGTCGATATCGCCGCTGAATCCGCCTTCGGACGTGATGATTATCACCAGTTCTTTGTCGCTGACTTTGGCGTCCGCGTCTTCCCTACCGTAGCGAAACAGACTGTCGACCCGAAGCTGGGTGTATATGGACCAAAGCTCCTTGAAGAACTGTGTGGATTGAAGCACCTGGTTCTTTACCTTGGCTATCTGCATGCTGGCGATTCCTTCGAATACGCCGGTCAGCTCAACCATAGTGGACATTGATTGTGTTTCTTTCTCTATGTCGCTCAGCCGGGTCATTTCTTATTCTCCATCAGAACTTTTTTCTTCAGTTTGTCGCGCGCGGAATCAAAGTCGGAATCTTTCTTAATCTTGCCCGCGTATTCGCGGACCAGGTTCTTCATGTTGGTAACGTCTATGTTTTCATCGGCCTGCTGGTCAAGCACGATGCCTAGCATCAGTTTCTGCTCCGTGAAGCTATACACGTCAGTCGGGCCTTGAGTAAGTATAGAAAGTACGTTCTTGCCTTTTTTCAGAGCAGTCTTTGACTCCGCTGTCAGCTCCGAGCCGAAGCGGGAAAATTCTTCAGCCTGGCGGTACTCGGCCAACAGCCTCAAGGCCTTCGCGGCTATGTCCTTCTGTAACTTGTCATGACCTACGCCGCCTACCCTGGTCACGCTAAGACCGGTGTTGATAGCCGGCCTGACGCCGCTTCTGAAAACGTTCATATCAAGTATCCACTGCCCGTCGGTAATCGACATTATGTTCGTCGGTAGAAAAGCTGTTATATCGCCGCTACTGGCAAGTACTATGGGTATGGCCGTAAGGCATTTGCCGTTATGCTCCAGGCGCCCGGCCCTCTCAAGCAGGCTGGAATGGGCATAAAACATGTCGCCAGGGTAAGAATCCCTACCGGGACTAACGCCGGAAAGCAAAGATATTTCCCTATATGCGTGCGCGTGGCTGGTCATATCATCGTAGATGATAATCGTGTCCTGGTCGCACTTCTGCCACAGGTATTCCGCCATTGAACATGCTACATACGGCGCCAGATAGGTCGATATCAACGAGTCGAACATGGTTGAAACAACCACTATCGAATTTTCCAGCGAGCCGGTAGATTCAAGCCTATTTATCAGCATGTCGATATCGCTTTTGCGTTTGGCTATCAGGCAGTAGACGACCACCTGTCCAGTGTTTTTCTGATTAATCGTAAGCTGTGTTGCCAGCGAAGTCTTGCCGGACTTGCTGTCGCCGATGACGGCTATCCTTTGGCCCCTTACCAGCGGGAATATCGAATCGATGGCCACGACGCCGCTTTCCAGCTGGGTTTCTAAAAGTTTTCTGGAATACAGCGGGGGCGCTTCATTAAAGACCGGCCATACGCTGTCTGCTACTATCGGGCCTTTGCCGTCCAGGGGATGTCCGCTGACAGAAACGACCCTGCCGACGAAATTTTTGCCGACCCGGCAGACCAGCTTGTCGTGCTGGGTTACAGCCATCGCGCCTACTTCAAGCGTCTTATGGCCCATGTGAAGTACCAGTACACTGTCTTGTTTTACCTCTTTTACGAAGCCTTTCGTACCGTCCTGGAAGAGCACCAGCGAGCGCAGATTCACCGGGTTCAGGCCCTTGACTTTCACCAGGAACTTATCGATACCGATTACTTCGCCCACCGGCTGGCCGCTTTTGACCAGATTGTCGAAATGCGCTTGCGTGCTCACTTGGTATTCTCCAGCAGTTTTGAAAGTTCGCGCTTGCTGTCAAAAAACCTGTGCCTCAGGCTCATGTCAAAAACTTTGTTCGTAGTCCGGACCACACAACCGACGGATATGGTGGGCTGGACGCCGACTTCCACCACCAGGTCTTTTTGGATATTCCTTCTCATCCAGATGACGATTTTCTGCACGATAGCCGGCGGGGGTTCTACCGCGAAGCTGATATGGATCTTCGGAGCGTTTGTTTTCAGATTCCTCAAGTGGCCTATAAGATGCTTGCGATGCGCCGCATCCATCAGCGAAAAACCGTTAGTCTTGGCTACGTCTTCCAGCGCGTGCGTGGTCTTTGGCATTCTGATGTTCGAACCGGGCGTCCTTAGCCTGGTCTGGTAAAGGAAATCATCCAGGTTCTCAGCCTCGCGAAGTATGCGGCCTAAATCCAGGTTGGTTACGACATCCGGAGTAAGTTCGAACTGCTTATCACTCACCTCACGCCCCCGACTTGATATCTTCTACCATCGCCTGCTTGTTGCGCTCCAGCTCGCTCAGAATGAATTCCAGTTGGTCTTCAAGATCTATCTGATTGCCGATAGCTCCGACGACATAGTGGTTTACCACTTCCGACATATTGTCCTCGAATCTCTGTATCAGCTGGCCGCGTTCTTTTTCAAACGCTTCGTTCAGCTGTTGCTTCATGACCTCTCTTTGCTCTTCCACGGCTTGCTGGGTCTTGTTTATCGAGTCCAGCGCGATATTCTTGGCATCCTGGATGGATTCTTCGTATTTGGTGAAGGCGTCCTGCAGGGTCTTGGTGATTTCCTGTTTCATGAATTCGTTTATCTGCGATGTGGTAAGCCTCAGATCCTGTTGCAGGAACATCGCGTTCTCGCCGATTATTTTTTCAAAATGAAGCCTGCCGCGGTTTCTCAGCTCCTCGCGGAATTCATCATTGAAAATCTGCTCCACAGCTGATTCCGCAACATCTGCCATGTTCTGCTCTTCGTCTTTGGCGTGGGTATTTGTCCCGAGCCTTAGGGCAACCCATATGAATCCTGCGGTAGCGCCGAGCAAAGACCCCACTGTCAGAATCGTAGTCGCATGGTCTTGTATCATTTGCCCACCTTCATAAAATACCTAAAGCTTTAGTAGTAAATATACCCCAAACATACCGCAGATGAAAACGATCAGGCCCATGATGACGACCTGCAACAAACCGCGCAATATGGATGATTTCGACAGCGGGTTCCTGCCCAGCGCCACAAGACTGCTCTTCGCACCGCCGTAAAGCATGATTCCGGTTACCGCGCTGGTTACCAGAAATATTATGGACGCCAGCCATATACGAGCGTTGCTCACCGGCCTGCCAGCTACGGAAGAAGACACATCGCGCAGGATGCGCGGTACGGTCTGAAGCTTTGAATTTTTTTGCAACGGGTTGGCGACTATGGATATTTCGACCTGTATCCTGCCCAGGTTGATTTTTTTGCTGTCAGAGTCCCGGGTGGTCGAACCTATGCTGTCGCCCGCTCCATTGAAACCGGCCAGCGCCTGCCCCAGCACGATCGGCTGGTCGCTTGTGGCCCGCATCGCTATCCCGTTCAAGGAAGAAATGCTAAGATAATCGCCCTTTTTTATGGCACCGTTCTCGTCGCTGACCAGAACTTCGTGCTTGCCGGAATCCGCGACGAAAACCGTCTGGTCCTCGCTATAAATCACTACCGGCGAATCGTTCTTTTCAACCACCACGCCTTTTAGCTTGCTAAGCGTATTCTGGCTGAGCGGCTCGACCCTGGTACTGTCACCTGTTTTTTCTTTTACCAGCATGCCCTTTTGCAAAGTTTCGTCAGCCTTGTACCCCCGGTTTACGCCCTGGGCCGAAGCCATGCCAAGCACGCTCGTCAAGGCGAGTAACAAAAGCAGTCCTATGGCCGACAACTTCGTTACTAACCTGGTCTTTATGTTTGTTTTCAGCATGTACACTCAAGCGTTAATTCGCTTATGATTATACCCTTTTCACTCTTCTCAAGCAAAAACGCAAATCCATAATTTGCAAAAACTGTCCGGCCGGACCAAAATTGGCGGAAAGCGCAGTGCTCAGGCCAACAAAGATTTCAAGGTTTTCAGGGCGTAGTCTATAGCCTTTTCATCCGTTTGCCTGCCTAAGCTGAAGCGCAGGGAACCCCTTGCCAGTTCATCGTTTATACCCATAGCACCAAGCACGTGCGAAGGTTCTTCGGAGCTGGCCGAACAGGCCGACCCGCTAGCGGCCAGGACACCTGATTCTTCCAGCTGGAAAAGCAATCTTTCGTTATCCGCGCCTGGAAATGTAATGTTCAAAATGTGCGGGACATGCTTTTTCGGATGGCCGTTTACGCTCGCCGATAGAGCTATGTCTTGGATGCCGGCTATGAATTTATCGCGAAGCTTCCCTACACGCTCCGCTTCTTTTTTACGCATTCCGACAGCCAGGTCCAGCGCCCGGGCGAATCCGATAAGCCCGGCCGGGTTTTCCGTACCGCTCCGAAGAGCTCTCTGCTGGCCGCCGCCCAGTATCTGCGGTTTCAGCTTGACCCCGGCCTTAACAAAAAGTATCCCCGTGCCTTTAGGCCCGTAAATCTTCCCGCCGTTAAACGTCATCATGTCCGCGCTCAGCCTGCTGGCATGCACATCCATATAGCAAGGGGCCTGGCAGACGTCGCTGTGCAGATAAAGCGGTTTTTCTACGCCTCTGTTTCTGCGGTCTTTTAATGCCAGGGTAATGATATCGGCTATCTGTTTTACGGGCTGTGTTGCACCCGTTTCGTTATTGGCCAGCATCACGCTTACCAGCACGGTTTCGTCACTTATCAATTTTCTTAGTTTAGCCAGGTCCGCCTGCCCGTACTTATCTACGGGTATGATCTTGTGTTTATATTTTTCCGCAGGCTTTCGGACCGATTCATGCTCAACGGCGCTGATTATCGCCTCGCCGCCAGGAAAATTGTCCATTACCCCCGAAATGGCAAGATTATTAGCCTCCGTGCCGCCGGAAGTATGGATTATCTCACTGCTTTTTGCGCCCATGTGTCCGGCAATTGATTGTTTCGCGTTTCGGATATCGTCTTTTATGGCCTTGGCAGGCAGATAATTCGCAGAAGGGTTATAGAATTTTTCGGTAAAATAAGGCTCCATCGCCTTTAAGACCTTTTTATCTACCGGCGTAGCGGCGGCATAGTCCAGATAAACCAGGCTCATTTCAGAACCTCTGGTCCGCCATAAGCGCGGGCCACATTAGCTCGCGCAGTATCCACATCCGTATTAGGGTTGGGTACGATATCTCCTTCGTAGACACCGCCGGGCGGAGTCGGGCGAGGGGCCGAAGGAGGCTTAGGTCCGGGCGGTTGCGTCCGGATTTCCGCGGACAACATGGGAATAATCGGAGGCGCAAAGTCCTTCGGCGGAGGTAATCTTTCCGGTGTTGCACCGCCATGGGTGCGTATGATTATCTTGTCCATAATTTATACCTGTTATTTTAGTGTAAATAATACACTGGCGTTTTGGGAAGTGCTTATGGCAAGATTCTCAAACTTCTCATTCCTGATTTCGGCCAGAAATTGCGCCGTCGCTTTTACGTATTCCGGTTTGCATACTTTGCCGCGGAAAGGTTTCGGCGCCAGATAGGGTGCGTCTGTTTCAAGTACCAGCCTGTCCAACGGAACTTTCTTTGCCATCTCCAACTGGGCTTCATCCCTGGTAAAAGTCATTATGCCATTAAGCCCGATGAAAAGCCCTTTTTGCAGTGCTTTTTCCATGTCAGCTCTGGTTGATGTAAAGCTGTGCAGTACGCCTTTTATACCATCAAAATTCATAAGTATCGGCCAAAAGTCATCAAACGCCTCACGGATATGGAAGATGACCGGCAGGTTCTTATCTTTCGCCAATTGCAGGAACATTTCCAGAAGTCTTATCTGTTCGGCTCTGGGCGAATGTTCATAATAATAATCGAGGCCGATTTCACCGACCGCCACGACTTTGGGCTTTTCGGCCAAAGCTACAAACTCAGACAGGTCTTTGTGTTCTGCCAGAAATTGCTTTGCCTCGTGCGGATGTACTCCGATTGACGAAAAACAATTGTCCCGGCTTTGGGCGAAATTGACCGCGTCCTTGCTGTCAGCCAAGTCCGTGCCGACGCAAATCAGCCTGTCAACGCCCGCTTCATTCGCGGATCTTATCAGTTCGTCGGGGTCGGTTTCGCCAGCATCAAGCCATTTCCTGGCAGTATTGTCAGCGCGGTTTTTAACTGCCGCATGTATGTGGCAGTGGGTGTCGACAAGGCCGTTCATGGCTGTTTGATTTGGGTTTTTGGGAACAGGTTCGTCTGCGAGGGCTTGATTACGCCGGTGCTGAATATCTCTTTGATGCGGGCGGAGGTGTCCGGCAAGAAAGGTTGCAAAAGTTCGCCGACTTCCAAAAGGTCGCTACACATGTACGCAAGCACCTGCTGAAGATGTTCGCTATCGCCTGACTTGGCAATAACCCACGGTTTCTGCTCGTCAATGTATTGGTTCAGTCCGCGTATCTGTTCCCATATCTCTTCCAGGGCCCGGTCAAAGCGAAATTCGCTCATGTATTTGCGGTACTGGGCACTGTCGTGTTCGGATGGCGGTATATTTCCTATGACACCCTTTTGATATTTCGTAATCATTGCTTCGGTGCGGCTTACCGCATTGCCCAGTTCGTTGGCAAGTTCTCCGTTATAGGCGTTCTCGAACTTTTCCCAGGTAAAGTCGCCGTCGCCATAGCTCGGCGTATGGCGCAGAACATAATATCTAAGCGCGTCTATCCCGTGTTTTTCAACCGCTTCGCGCGGGTGTACCACGTTGCCCAGCGATTTGCTGATTTTCTTGCCGTCTATATTTATGAAACCGTGCACGTATAGAGCTTTTGGCAATTCTACGCCCAAACCCATAAGCATGCCCGGCCATATAAGCGCGTGGAAACGCGATATGTCCTTGCCTATCACCTGCACATCAGCCGGCCAGAAATCCTTGAAATCCTGATGCTCCGGATATCCAAGCACCGTTATATAGTTCATCAGCGCCTCAAACCATACATACATCACCTGATCCGGGTCGTCCGGCACAGGTATGCCCCAGGAAATCTTTTCTTTCGGGCGGGAGATGCTTACGTCCTCCACCCCTTCTTTGATTATGCCGAGTATCTCGTTTTTGCGCGTATCGGGAACTATTCTGAAAGTACCGGAAGTTATCGCCTCTTCTATGGCTTTGGAAAACCCTGAAAGTTTGAAAAAATAATTGTCTTCCTCAATCTTTTCATACGGCCGGTTGTGTATAGGGCAGACGCCGCCGTTTTCCTTCGCGGTTGACTCGGTCACGAACGCTTCACAGCCCGTGCAGTACCAGCCGCTGTATTTCGCTTTGTAGATGAACTTTTCCAGCGACTTCCAGATGAGTCCGGCGCGCTGTTCATGCCCGGCATCGGTGGTACGGATAAAACGGTCGTTGCTCATATTTACTATCGAGCCGAGTTCGCGCCAGCGAGCGCTCATCTCATCCGCGTATTCGCGTATTGGCTTGCCCAGCTCCTGGGCCTTTTCCTGTATCTTTCCGCCATGCTCATCCGTGCCGGTGCTGAGTATCACATTTTTTCCCTGCTGGCGGGCATAACGCGCCAAGACATCAGCCGTCAACAGCTCATAGGTATGGCCTATGTGCGGTTCGCCGTTTATATACGGTATGGAGGTGGTTATATAGTATCTATCCATCTATGCTTTAGCCCGGTTTTTTCGGGCTTCTATATAAGATTGTAATATCGCAGTGCTGATGAATGCCACGCCGGCAAGCCCGGCTACGAATTCCGATATGTGGAACTTCAGCGACAAAAGCATTATAAACGCCAGGATACCTATAGCATAATGAGCGCCGTGCTCCATGTATTTGTACTGTTCCAAAACCCCGTGCCTGAGCATGTGCAGGGTCAAAACTCTGACATAAAGCGCGCCTATACCCAGGCCCACCGCTATCAGGAATATCTGGTTGGTTATGGCGAATGCGCCGATGACGCCGTCCAGGCTGAAGCTCGCATCCACGACATTCAGGTACAAAAAGCCTATCAGCCCGGCCTTGAAGCCCGTGTTGGCAATGGCTTTGGCCCCTCCGCTTTTTCTGGTTTTCTCAAGAAGCGTATCCAGGGAGTTTATGGCCAGGTATGACAAAAGTCCGATGACGCCGCTGGTAAGAACTACCTGCTGTTCGTGACCGCTCATCATCCTTGACATCCACAGCACCACACCCAGCGCGATTATCACGCTCAGGCTTTCCAGCTTTCCGGCGTTCTGCAGTAGCGTTTCAATCTTGACCAACCATTTTGTCCGGCGGCGCTGAAAGAAAAAGTCAAGAAAAATCATCAACAGGAATACACCGCCGAAGGAAGCTATGACCGGGTGCGCCTCGCTCAGTCTTTCTCCGTATTCTTCAGGGTGGTTCAGGGCTAAGTCAGTAACCGTGCCGATAGAAAGCCCGGACGCCCAGACAACTATGAACAAGGGCAGGATGACCCTGACTACGAAAACGGCTATAAAGATGCCCACTGTCAAGAACGCCTGTTGCCAGCCGGGGCTCATCCTCTGCAATATCCGGGTGTTTATGACCGCATTGTCTACGCTGAAGGTGATTTCCAGAGCCGCCAGGACCAGCACCAGGATAAACGCTGATGTCCCCGCCTTAAACCCGACGAAGGCAATCAAAGCGATGGATATGATGGTCGATATCGCATATATCTTTGCTATTGACGGCTTTTTTTCTGACATTATTTACATAAGTGTAACAGAGGTGATGCCCCACAAGCAAATTGTTGCAAAAACTTTACGCTTATGCTATAATATGATACAATTGCCACAGTGCAGGCATGCACCTTAACCACCTTGATTTAACCGCCCTACCCCTGTATAATTAATAACCCCTTAACAACCCATAAACCAATCACTCAGGTAATTTCATGCAGATACTATGCAAGGAAGAATCGAGCACAATATCGATCACCTTAGTGGCTTCAGGCGTGCTAGTGCAAGGAAGAATTGAGTAGCAGACTGAGCCGTATATGAATACGGTGAAGGAGCAACGGAAATTCTGACACAGCAATAGCGCGAAGCAATTTGAAATGAGGAATTCATTTCCTGATTGCAAAATTGCGACTGAAGATACTAAGGGGGCTGATTTTAGCTCGACGTTGGACCTTAACAAATTAACCTTGCAAGCCGCGTGCTAAGCGTTATATGGCAAAACTTTTTTAGATGCAATTTCTAAAAAACTAGCTGGTTATCGCGACAGTCTTGTAGCTAGCCTACAGGGTCTTTTAGCTGTACCAGCGCTAGAAGTAGCTTAACTGCCTGCTTCCGTGAGCAGATCGATATCGGATAGATTCAGCTCACGTCATATCATCCGGTTGCCTGGACTTTATTCTCTGCCGTAAAGTTCACTAAGATTTTGGTAGATGCTAAGGCAATTTTTTGTTTGTTTAACGGTTGCCTTAAAAGATTAGGCTTGTCGCCATATAGTTTTCAGAGGAAAAATTTGAATATTTTTGTGCGAAAAAGTTACTTTATGAGTGAAACGTAACATTAGTTACATTGAATGAATAAAGAGCTTTTGCAGCCAAAAATAACAAATTTTAGCCTGGAAGGCTGTGTGGTGCCAAGCCTACAATAAACAAACTAAGCTTGTAGACAGTTAATTCGTTAACCTTCGGACGCGGGAGCATTACCCGCCAGCTCCACCAAAAACGCATCAGGGTAACCTGGTGCTTTTTTTATAGCAGGTTCAAGTACAAACCAGGAGCATTATGCCTATTAGAAACGCGGTGGTCATACCCGCCTACAATGAACAAGAACATATTTCCGGTACGCTTGATGCTTTAAGCAATCAGTCCGTTTCGCCTGATGCAATAGTCGTAGTTAACAATGCCTCAACTGACGATACCGAAGCTATCGTAGAGGAGCGACAAGAACATGAAAGTAATCTACACCTGATTTCCGAGTCGGGCCAAGGCGCTAGTTTTGCCCTTAATACCGGCTTCAGATATGCGATTGATGAGCTGGATGCCGGCATAATAGGCCGGACGGATGCCGATACGCAACCGAACATTCAGTGGCTTGGGTCTATCGTTGATTATTTCCAGCGTCATCCGGAGAAAAAATTACTCACCGGGCCGAGCCTCCCGCTTCATGATGCATCTTTTCGGAGGAGGGATGAAATCTTATGGCCGGCGGCGCAGATAGGTTATAGGCTGGGAAATCTGGCAACCGTAAGGTCGTTATTTCCTCTTCGTATGGCGCATGGGCA
Organism: Saccharimonadales bacterium (SeqCode); assembly: GCA_035700225.1. Taxonomy (GTDB): domain Bacteria; phylum Patescibacteriota; class Saccharimonadia; order Saccharimonadales; family 2-12-FULL-41-12; genus JANWLD01. The sequence continues at coordinate 4,120 of DASSOT010000054.1, read as the reverse complement.
TAATATGGCTGTAAGAAGCAAGGCCTTTGACAGCGTAGGCGGGTTCCCGAAGGCAACATGGGACGAATATTACGAAAACGTTGAACTTTCCAGGCGTATATATGAACGGTACGGCTTTGTTGCACTCGGATACCTGTTCGACATGCGAGTACATACGTCTATGCGTAGATTGAGACAAAAAGGCTACATGGGCATGGTCCGCTCTAAAGGCGATATGACAAGACCACCGTCAAATTATTAATAAATAAAGCCCGCCCCACAAAAAACCCGGGTTGGTGCAGGCGCTTTTTTTAGATACCGCTCTTTGCGGCACGCACGCCAAAGTTGCCGTAGCGGTTATTACCGCGCCAAATACCCAACTGCACCTGCTGATACCCCGACCAGTACATGGAGACGACATCTACAAGAGCTTTGGGCTTGCCGTCATCGTCAAGCTTAAAGACAGCTTCATTAGCAAAGTCCACATTAAATCCAATGAAAGGTTTGCCAGCAGCCTGATGAAGTAATTGAACAGACAGGTTCGAATCGGATGTACCTGTCGGGTCAACCTGCTCGTAAAGCTTTCTGGCATTATCCAAAGAACGAGGGCTACTGACACGCACGTCCATGACCGGATAAATCCATACAATGCCATTTTCGTCTTCTATAGCTTGGCCATTTTCCACCATAGCATTTACAAAATTAGTACGTCCGATAATTTGCTCGCCATCCGGTAGTTTGAAGCCCAGACCATAATTGTCGTCACCATCTTTGACCCTACCGTCAGGATTCTTTAGAAGCTGGCCATAAATATTAGATTCATCCGGTACCGAAAGTGCGGACCCCGAAGAGGTAAATTTCTGCGATGGGAACGTACTGCGTGCGCGATCAGCTATATCTTTGCGACCTTCTAAATCCAAAAGAGGAGTCGGTAATAGTCTATTATTAGGATTCTTCTCCAGGGTGTCGGCTATTTTTGCTTTCTGATCATCGGATAATTCAGGTGGAGCCATGTCCAGTCTCTGCCAGAATTCGTCCATAAACTCCAGTTGCTCTTTGATGCCCATATCCATTTCGGAGTCAGGATTAATAAAACTTTCTACTTTGTTTTTAAAGACGATTTCTTCAAGCGCGGCGCCGTCTATCTCTGCGGCGGCAACAACAGATCCCACAAAGCTCTCGGGCAGGGTCAAACCTTCGCTTTGAACCCGCCTTTCAACTTCTCCTAACAGTTCCTGGTTGGAAATTGCTCCAAATATCTTTCTATCATCCATGACTATACTAAACCTTTACTCGTAGAATGATTAATATATAACAAAAGTTAATTTAGGTCAATAATTACCTTTTCACGCCTAGCGTTGACAATCTTTGGGGCTTATGTTAATATTTGGGTATTGTTAATAAATGAATCCGGGTTATTTAGGCTGTTTTACTCGATTTCATTCCCGACAATCGATATTACAAACTAAATAATAAAAGGATTCTTTTTTTATGTCTTATAACAGAAATCTGGGCTTGCGTTCACCGCGCAGTGCTCACCGAACCCGTTCATTCGGGCCAAAAACCCATAACAACAACCGCCGAAACAATTCAAACCGAAGACCCCGCGGACAATATATCGACCCCGCCAAGTTCGTGCGCTCCGCAAAAACGGTTGAGGCTGAGCAATATTTGCCTAAACACACTTTTGCCGACTTTGACATCGACCCGAAGATTAAAGCCAACTTAAGCGCTAAGGGATACGAAATTCCCTCACCCATCCAGGACCAGACCATCCCGGTCGGCTTGGCCGGCAAGGACGTGATTGGCATTGCTAATACCGGCACCGGCAAAACAGCGGCTTTCGCTGTACCGATACTTAACAAGTTAATTAATGACCGAAATCATCGTGCGCTAATAATCGCCCCTACCCGCGAACTGGCCCAGCAGATAGAGGATGAGTGCCGCTCAATCGCCAGGGGCACCGGCCTTTCGGGTACGGTGCTCATCGGTGGCACCAACATGGGCGGCCAACTGCGCGATTTGCGCGCCAACCCGCGCGTCGTTATAGGCACGCCGGGACGTATCAAGGACCATATACAGCGCGGTAGTCTGAAGCTGGATAACTTTGGCATGGTGGTGCTGGACGAAGTAGACCGCATGCTGGACATGGGGTTCGTGCATGAAGTGCGCGATATCTTAAGCCATCTAAACCCCGAGCGCCAATCATTCTTTTTTTCCGCCACGGTGGATAGCAAAATAAATGGACTGATTCAGACATTTTCAAATGACCCGACCACTATCATGGTCAAGACCGGTCAGACCAGCGACAATGTGAACCAAGATGTCGTCAGATACAATTCAACTAGCGACAAAATGGATAAACTTCATGACATTTTGAACAAACGCGACGTAGAGAAGATAATCGTCTTTGATGAAACAAAGCGCAGTGTAGAACGACTTAGCAAAGAGTTAGTAGCACGAGGCTTTTTAGCTGACGCCATACACGGCGGCAAAACCCAGGGCCAGCGGCAACGCGCGCTGAAGCGCTTTAAGAACACTGAAATCAACATTTTGGTAGCTACTGATGTAGCGGCCCGCGGAATCGATGTAGCGGACATAACCCACGTCATAAACTACAGTACGCCGCAGACGTATGATGATTACGTGCATCGTATCGGACGCGCTGGGCGCGCTGGACGAGTAGGTCACGCCCTGACTTTCGTACAATAGGTATTCTTATCGCAGTATCTTAGTTGGCTTTCGTATTTGGGCGTAGTAGATACCGAGGAATATCAGGATTGCGCCGATGGCGACTTTCCGGCTCGGGACTTCAGCCAAGATGAACCAGGCGGCTATGGCCGTAGCTACCGGGTGCAGATAGCGGAAAACACCGACTTCCTGGGCTTTCTTTATCTTCAGGCCGTAGTAGAACAGGCAATTGGCTATGGTTATCAGAGCTATGTTAAAAAATATCGCCAGATAACCGTTTTTCCCGGCGCGGTCTACACTGAGCAGATAAAAGTTCGGCAAGGAATAAATGGCTATTGGCAGAATGCCCCACAGCAGATGAAGCGATGTGAGTTGGTAAGGATGGATTCTTTTCAGAAGCGGCTTGAACATCAGCGTGCTTATGACTTCGCAAAGCACCGCGATGACTACGAAAAGACTGCCTGTTATCTGGCTGGAGTCCGTGGCTGTCCAGGGTTTGCCGATGATTATAGCCGCGCCGGCGAAAGCTATGAGTATGCCTACGAAGGTCCTGAAACTCAAACGCTCCTTTAGAAATTCCACGGATAAGATGAAAAGGAGTAGCGGCCCGAGCAGGCTGATTAATGAAGCGTTGACGCTAGGGATTTTTTCAAGACCCATCAACAAAACGACATTTCCAAGAGATATGGACAATACGGAGCCGATTATAAGTATGAAATGGTCTTTGGGTCTGAGAGGCTTCCAGTATCTATAAGCCAAAGGTGCTATCAACAAGCCGGAAATAAGTATGGTGATAGAAAGAAAAACCGGCACCGGTATGGTCTGCAGGCCCAGCTTGATGACCGGAACATTGACTCCCCAGAGTATTTCGGCTAAAGACAGTGCGAAAAACGCGGCGGCTAACTTTTGCTTTTTTGTTTTCATAATTTTCTATGATAACTATACCAGTCGGACAAGCTACTACTTAATATTTTCGGATATAATGTTGTCAAAATGTATAAAAAATTGTATAGTTCTGTAAATGACTGAAAGAGGTTTTGAGCAGGTTCCCCTGGGCAATACCGGCATGTCCGTGTCGGCTGTCGGCTTCGGTACTTACCATCTGCGGGAAAAAATCGGTCCAAGTGAGGCTATAGATGCCATGGGTGCCGCATATGAAGCCGGGATTACACTCTTTGATACTTCAGATAATTACGGAACTGAGGAGCTAATCGGCCTAGCCGTTCGCGAAGGCACTCTGCCGCGCGATGAGATAGTCATAGCAACCAAGACCGGACTGGCCACGTCATGGGAAGAGCATCTGGCTTTTGAAACAGAAGACCGGAGAATCGATACATCGCCGGAAAGAATCCGAAGGCAAGTAGAAAAGAGCCTTAGATTACTGGGAGAAGATGTCGGGATAATAGATTTATACCAGCTACATGGTAAAAACTATAGCGGCTACTTAACC